>NZ_JBFRGE010000100.1:0-18010 GCF_052115185.1 Paenibacillus sp. 2TAB19
AAGGAGCACTATCAGCGTGTGGTTTTCCTAGATCGCTCGCAAGCAGGTATGCCCCCATAATGTCGGTCTGCGGAAATTCGATTTCAACCGCTTTATGAGCTGCGGAGATGGATTCGATATCGGACACTTTTGGAGGTTCGCGTAAAATGGCAATGAAATCGATATCGCTGGAGCCTTCAATAAAGTCCCCTAATGCAACCGAACCGTATAGATAAACGGATTCAATGATCGAATGGTCTTCACCGAAACCATTACATAACTTACTCATGATTGATTCAACTACTTTAGGCAGCATAACTAGCTCCTTTCAGGATAGTGAAACCGTACTGTACCTACAAGAATTATACATAAAAAAGACGCCAGGAACGTATCTACGTTCCGGCGTCTCCTTGTTTTTATTTAGGCGAAATGGTCTCAAGCGGCTTCGCATTGCCATATACAGGACGCTGACGCTCTACAGGCTTAGCCCATTTCACGGCGTTCGTAATGACGCGTTGAACGTCTTTGTTGTAATAAGTCGGATAGGTTTCGTGGCCCGGTCTGAAGTAAAATACTTTGCCGTTGCCGCGGGTGAACGTGCATCCGCTGCGGAAAATTTCGCCGCCTTCGAACCAGCTAGTGAAGATCAGCTCGTCCGGTGCAGGAATATCGAAGTGCTCGCCGTACATTTCTTCCTTCTCGAGCTCGATATATTCACCGATGCCTTCCGCGATCGGATGGCTTGGCGCCACGACCCACAGGCGCTCCTTCTCATCGGCTTCGCGCCATTTCAGATCGCAGCTCGTCCCCATCAGCACTTTGAAGATTTTGGAGAAATGGCCCGAGTGAAGGACGATCAGCCCCATCCCGTCCAGTACGCGCTGGCGGACCTTCTGTACGATCTCGTCCTGTACTTGATCATGCGCAAGATGTCCCCACCATATGAGTACGTCCGTATTGTTCAATACCCCATCCGTTAAACCGTGCTCTGGCTCATCCAAAGTAGCTGTCCCAGCTTCATATCCAGCTTCCTTCAAAAAGGATGCGATTGTGCCATGTATGCCCTCGGGATATATTTCGCCGACTAGCGGATTTTGTTTCTCATGACGATTTTCATTCCATACCGTTACTTTAACCATGTAGAAGAACTCTCCTTCTTGTTAATKTTATTGTTACTCCAAGTATAGAAAACGCGGCCCATCATGGGAATGCTTAATCATGCCTCTTTTGTATTCAAAAGTGTTATACTTCAAAGAGACAGGAGGTTACTGACATGTCATCTATCAAAACGTACATGGACACCTATGCCGAAGCGATCAACGAAGAGGTCGTCTATCAAAACCCGCTGCTGTTTCTAAAAATATGGGAAATCAGCGCGAATGCAAGCCAATACGGCCCTATTGAGAATCAACCGTGGCATAATCATAAAGAAGTCGAGTTTCTTGCGATATTGAAAGGCAGCTTAGGCGTCCAAAGCAAACACAATTACGTTGTCCTTGAACCAGGTGACGTTTTGGTGCTCGGAGCCTCACAGCCTCATCGAACCCACAAGCCTTTTGCTGACGACCAGCACTATATCGTGTTCCAGATCGATCTTGGCAAACATTTTGACCAAAGCACGATGCCGTATTTATCCTGCTTCTCGGAGCATACGGAACCACTGGATAATCTGAACTACATCTTCAATAGCAACAACGCCGTCAAACAGGAAGCGCATAACTTCATCATGGATATATTCCATGAATCGCAGCGGCGCACGAGAGGTTATGAAATTGCCGTAAGCGCTGCCATCAAGCGCCTCTTACTGCTCATGTTAAGAAACGATAGCCGAGGCGTATTAAAGGATACGGAGGAAACGGACTTAGTCCGCTTCAGGCCGGTTCTTGACTATATTGACACGCATCTCGATGAGAAAATCAGCGTTGAGGAAGTATGCGCTTTGCTGAATCTGAGCTATCATTATTTCATCAAATATTTCAAAAAAACGATGGGGCTTTCCTTTGTTGAATACGTCAATTACAAACGAATCAAGAAAGCCGAGTTGCTTCTGCTGACAAGCGATCTTAATATTATGGATGTGAGCTGCGAGGTCGGCATCACCAACATGGCCCAATTCTACAAGCTGTTCAAGCGGCATAACGGCTGCTCGCCTAGAGAATTCAAGCTGTTCATGCGCAGCGGCTCCAAAGTAATAGAGATGCAGCATGAGTAGCTCTATATAAGGAGAGATACGATGACGTCATTAGACAAAAATGCACAAGAAATCGATTTACCTAAGATCAGCAACCCTGCTACTCGCGCGCTCACACAGGCTGGTTATTTTAAGCTTGAGCAGTTTACTAAAGTAACGGAGGCAGACATCCTCAAGCTGCATGGCGTAGGGCCTAAAGGAATTCGAATACTGAATGAATCTCTCCAAGCAAGAGGACTGTCTTTTGCGCAAAAGTGAATGTTTAGTCTAGGATTACATCGTTTATTGCCCAGCTTCTACGATTTCCCGCAGCCTATCGGCGATATGGTCTATGCACACGCCGCCATGATACGTGATGACCGAATCGATCGCTAGTTCTTGAAACTTAGCTACGGACTTCGTTGCCAGCTGATGATCGAGCGTGAACTTCAGATCGAAAGACTGGAGAACGCCGTCTCGGGACGTTAAGGCATCCCCTGCTATTAAGGTTTTGCTAGGGATATGGTAGAGCGATATATGATCCGGCGTATGGCCGGGCGTGTGTATGACTTGAATGCCGCCGGCATAAGGAAGAATATCGCCGTCTTGAAGCATCACGTCCACTTTCACGGGCGATGAAACGATGATTTTGCTTTTAATAAGCGGAATCTCCCCAGCCAAGTAAGGTACGGCTGCTTCATGAGCCAGCACTTGAACAGCGCCCTCTGAAGCTTGCACAAGATCAGACAAGCTGCCGATATGGTCGCGATCTTGGTGCGTAATGATGATTTTAGTTAATTTGTTGAACGGAAGAGACTGCTGCTCCAATAGCTCGCGGATAAGCTCTAACTGACCGGGCAGACCCGTATCTACGAGAATGACATCCTGATCATCCCATAGCAGAGTCGGATAAACCACAAACGGCGTACCATTGGCATCCATCGTTAATTGAATCGCTTTTATTCCTTCATTGGGTCGTGTCATCTGGCGCAACATCCTCTCTTAACCTTTAATGAACAACAAGTTTATTTTACCACCAGCTAGGTTCGTAGAGCAAAGAAACAAACAACCACTTCATTCGAAGTGGTTGTTTGTGCTCTGGGAAGTTAGGCTACACTATTTTCGTAACCTATGATCGGAAGGAGAATTGATATTGAGAAAGCCTCAATCGAAAAATATCCGTTTATTTATAGCACTGCCTTTGCCAGTTCCTATAAAGGATCAGTTGAAGCTGTGGGCTCAGCAAAATAAAGAAAGTCTTCCATTTCGCAAATGGGCGCATCCGGACGATTACCATATAACGCTTCAGTTTCTCGGGGAGATGCCGGCGGATAAGCTTGAGGCTCTCAACATCGCGTTAGCCGACATTCACTATCCCACCTTTGAATTACACCTCACCGACGTCGGTACGTTCGGACCTTCTGCAGCGCCAAGGGTTTTATGGGCAGCCGTTGACGGCGACCTTGTACACTTGACCGCTCTGCACGGTGAGGTCGTGAAGAAAACGAGTCCGCTCGGATTTGTTCCGGAGGAGCATCCCTACAAGCCGCATATTACGCTGGCGAGAACATTTGCCGGCGAGGGCAGCTTGGATGTGACGGCTTTCTCTAGCTTTCACTCATCGCAACGATGGTTAGTTGACCATTTTGTGCTTATGCGCACTCATCTGAACACGTCGCCCATGTATGAAGTCATAGGCAAATACCCCCTACAACCTCGGTAGGGGGTATTGCCGCCATTATGCCTCGCTTACCATACGATTCGTTAATTGGCCCAAGCCTTCGATCTCAATCGTTACGATGTCGCCGGGCTTCAAGTATACGCGCTTGTCAGCCGGATAACCAAGTACGACGCCTTCCGGTGTCCCCGTTAATATGATATCGCCAGGTATAAGCGTCATATGCCGAGAAATATAGCTGACGACCTCATCGCAATGGAAAATCATATCCGATGTATTCGAATGCTGGCGCTCGTCCCCGTTCACGAAACATTTGATAACCAACGCGTTCGGATCGGCGATCTCATCCTTCGTAACCAAATAAGGTCCAAGCGGGCTGAAACCGTCGCAGCTCTTGCCAAGCAGCCACTGCGAGGTTCTCATCTGCAGCTCGCGAGCTGACAAATCATTTGCGCAGCAGTAGCCGAATACATGGTCAAGCGCTTGCTCCTTGCTGACGTTTTTGGCTGTACGGCCGATGACGATAACGAGTTCCGCCTCATAATCGACTTGGCTCGTCACCCGTTCCGGCAATACGACGTCTTGAAGATGACCCGTCAATGTATTATTGAACTTATTGAATAGAATCGGAAATTCCGGAATGGCCGCATTCGTTTCAATTGCATGCTGCCTGTAATTAAGCCCCACGCAAATGATTTTGTTCGGAGCCGGCACGCAAGGGCCGAATTGGACTTCCTCTTCGCGAATCAGCAAGTCACGCCCGTGACCTGGCGATAGGAGCAAACGCTCCACGTAGCCGTTTAGGCTTTCCACAGCCTTCTCGCCTCCGGCTATAACGTCCATGATTGACGTCGGAACTTCGGAATCGGGCATGCGCTCGAGCGCGGATATAATATCGATAATACCATCACTTCGCTTGACTCCAAGTCTGTATTGCCCCTCTTGATTAATCGCCACGACCTTCATTTTGGTTGTTTGCCCCTTCCCTTTCTGGTATTAAGCATCTTTGCCAAATACAATTCCACCGTCAATGTACAGTGGTGAGCCCATCATGAACGATGACTCCTCCGAAGCGAGAAACAGCGCTGCGTTGGCAACGTCTTCGGGCTTGCCTAATTGTCCGCTAAGCTGCCGCTTCTGAATCGCCGCAATCGCTGCTTCCGGATCGTCATAGGAACGCTCCAGGTAAGCCTCGACGAAAGGTGTCATAATCGTTCCCGGCAATAAGGCGTTAACTCTTATATTATACTTTGCATAGTCAACTTGCATCGACTTTGTTAAGGCAAGCACCGCACCTTTCGAAGCGGAGTAGGAAGCTCTTCGGGCCAAACCAATCTCTGCAACGCATGAAGACATATTAATGATCGTACCTGCTCTCCGCTCCATCATATGGGGAACCACATACTTAGAGGGCAGGAACACGCCGCGAACATTGACGCTCATCACGCGATCCCATGCCTCAGGCTCGATTTCATGAATCGCTCCTACTCCGCTTATGCCCGCGTTGTTGAACAATATATCGATGCGCGTGCACGCCTTGATCGCTTCGCCAACCATCGCCTGTACCGCTGCGGCATCCGTCACGTCGGCAAGCAGGAACAGCGCTTTCCCTCCCGACTCTCGTATGCGTTCAACCGTTTCTAATCCGCTGCGCTCGGAAACATCGTTAACAATAACGAAAGCGCCCTCCATAGCGAACCGTTCGGCCGTCGTTTGTCCGATTCCAGAGCCTGCTCCCGTCACCAGCGCAACCTTATTTTGAAGCTTCATCGCTCCTCCCCCTCCCATATTGCGTCTACCTGATCCGGAATTGGTCAAAATATCGGGGGATGATTTCCGTCGATGCCCCCGGCATTTCCGGCAAAATGTAATGGCCGTCCTTGACCGTAGCCGGCTCCACAAAGATCGTTCGGATCCACGGAATATACTCGAGCATGATCGCTCCTTGCGTAGCCGCCACCAAATGCTGATGAATTTGGCCCATATCGCCTACATGCGGACAGATCGGCACATCATAGGAAGCAGCAAGCCCGGCAACTTGAAGCCATTCGGTTATGCCTGCCACCCGAGTCACATCCACCTGGCAATACTCTACCGCCCCTTGATGGATATAATCGCGGAACGCATATTTCGAGTAGATATGCTCGCCCAGCGCAATCGGAACGTTCAAAGCATCCGCAAGCTTCTTATGGCCGGCAATGTCGTCAGGGTTAAGCGGCTCCTCCAGCCAAAACAAATGGAACTCCTCCAGTCTTTTTCCCCATGTCATCGCCGTATTGATATTCCACTGCTGGTTCACGTCGATCATGAAGTTGACTTGGTCGCCAATTGCCCCGCGAACTGCCTTCACGCGATCGTAATCCTCATGCGGATCAGGCTTGCCTACCTTGATTTTCACTCCCGTAAAGCCCTGCTCCACAATATCCGTAACATCCTTCAGCAAGCGGTCCTTCGACCAATTCAGCCAGCCGCCGTTCGTATTATACGCTTTGATCCCTTTGCTCTTATGCCCGCCGAGATATTGCCACAGCGGTTTATTGGACGCTTTCGCCATAATGTCCCACAACGCGATATCGACTGCAGCAAGCGCCATATGGGTGATGCCGGCGCGTCCGATCCAATGCATTTTGCCGTATCGAAGCGTATCCCATATTTCTTTGACCATGAACGGGTCTTTGCCGATCAACTCCGGCGCGTAGTAACGGTCGATCGTATCCACAATCATAGAATCGCCATGGGCGCACGTCCCTGTGTAACCATAACCGACAAATCCCTCGTCTGTGAAAATACGTACGCCGGGCAGCCCCCAATGCGTAGCTGCGTTAATCGCGTCCGTGATCGGCGGATCGATCGGAACATGCAGGATGAACGTTTCTACCTTTGTTATTTTCATATCATACGCTCCCTTAATCGATTAATAGCCGAGTGAAGCGCCGCCCTCTACCGGCAGCGCGACGCCTGTAATGAAAGAGGCTTGCTCGGAAGCAAGGAACATAACCGCTTGCGCCACTTCCGCAGACGTAGCCGGCCGGCCTAGCGGATGCATATCGTTCAACAACTGAACCGTTGCCGCCGGATCTTCCTGCTGCGAAGTCCACGCTTCCAATAACGGCGTTGAGACGCCCGCCGGACATATGGCGTTGACCCGGATGCCGTCAGCCGCAAGGTCGAGCGCAAGCGACTTCGTCATGGCGATGATGCCGCCTTTCGAAGCGGCGTAGATCGGATTATTTCGCTGGCCCGTCAATCCGTTCAGCGAAGCCATGTTCACAATCGTTCCCTTCGATGCACGCAGCAGCGGCAATGAATGCTTAATCATCAAATAAACACCCTTCAGATTCACAGCGATTAACCGGTCGAAATCCTGACTCTCGATGTCCTCGATCCGCTTCGGCATAATGATCGAGGCGTTATTGTACAGCACGTCCAATCGGCCGTATAGTTGCTTTACTTGCTCAAGCAAGCTGGTCACGTCCGCCTCTTGCGAGACGTCGGTTCGTATTGCGACCGCCCTAGGGAGCCCGATTGTCGCGGGATATTTCACGGTTAACTCTATAGCGAGACGGCTAGCTTCTTCCTCGTTCCGGTCGGCAATGACGACGTTTGCCCCTTCGCTCGCGAACAGGCTGCCGCTGACCTCGCCGATTCCCGAAGCGCCCCCCGTGATGAGCACAACCTTATTTAAAAACCGCAAGCGCACCACTTCCTTATCGATTCCTATTGCTTTCTCCATACTTGAACCGCAAAGTCTCGCCTGCGACCGTATCGAGCTCCAATATCTCTCCTTCTAGCAGCAGTTCTCCGTGTGCCCGCTTGCAGCTTACTGTGCCTTCCCAGCAGTTATACATCCGCAGCGGCGAGCCCGCTTCGCTCGTCACCTCGATCCAAGCGACTTTTCCAGCTTCCTTGAAGGCGCTGACCAAAAATCCCCCTACAGCCCGCAGCGTAGCGAACTCGGCTCTTTTATCGTCCGGCCAATTCGGAAACAAGCGGAGCGTACCGTTATAGCTTTGCAGCAAACACTCGTTAATGACGGCGGGCAATGCAAAATTCTCGAACCAAATGCCCATGCGCCCCATGTAATCGAACGGCGTCGTATCGGAATATCTGCCTCCCGATTCCAGCAGCTTATCGGTGCAGGTGCCGTTCGGCAGCGTACAATAAACGATTTGCCGCTTGAAGCGCTCCAGATCGAGCTGGCCTAGCCGAGCTCCCGCCAGATTAAGAAACACCAGCTCATTACCGCCTTCGTTGCGGTGGTTGCGATAAGAGTTCACCGTGGTTTGGAATGCGTCCGGCGGCGAGTGCAGGCCATGCTCCTCGCCGGGGAATACCGTCGTTATGCCATTCGGCACGTTATAGACCACTTCAGGGTCTTCCCCCTCCACGGAGACGAACACGGTACCCCGCTGCGATTCCGCCGTCGGATACTCAGGAAACCGCCCCAACAGGTTGCTAATATCCGCAAGCAGCTCCTTTTCTGCCTCCGTTCTATCCAGAGCGGAGCAAGCCTCCACGAAAGCGCGGAACAGGAACTTCGTTAGCGTCAGATCGACGATACAGTCGCGATTRCGCTTAAAGCCAGGCGTCAATTCGTACAGCTCGGGCACGACAGTCGGGAAAATGTGGTACCGATCGTCGCCCCAAGCCTCCCCGCTGCTGCCTGGCCGCATCATATAATCCGCCATGAAGCGTGCCGCTTCCTTCATCGGCACGAAAGCCCGATCGGCTAGGAATGCTTTATCCATCGTGTACAAATAATGCCACCACAAGCTCTGAACCGTCCATGGCGTTTCGCATACCTCCCAGCCCCAATGCGGCACGGGATAAGGCATCATGCTCATCTCCACCGGGTAGGCGGAATGCGGGAAGTATGCGCCTCGCAGCCCATAGTAATCCTTCGCCCACTTGCGGCTGACCGGCAGCACATGATCCACCATATTGGCATACGCCAAGTGTTTGTCGGCATGATTGCTCGAGAACGCGACCCAGAACGGCTGCTGCGTGTTGTAGTTCATATGATAATCGCCATGCCACTCCGCTCCGATCTTGCCGTAGCTCCAATTGGCGAATAAGCCCGGACAAGCCGCTTCCGGCTTGACGGAGCATTGGAAGAAATAAAGGTTTCTGTACCAGACCCGCTCCAGCAGCTCATCCTCCAGCTCCACGCCAGACCGAGACCAATAACGCTCCCATACCTGCTTGGATCTGGCAAAAGCCGCATCGAATGCGGATTCGTCAGGATCTTCGATGGCTGCAAGGGCTTGGGATGGCTTGCGGATGACATCTTCGTCCGCTCCCTCCTCGAGCACGGCGCACAGCGTGAACGAATGTCCCTTCCCTGCCGCCAGCTCCAGCAGATTGCCGCTCTCCCGAACGGCGACGGCGGAAGAGAGGCGAGCCGACAACCGAAACGCCCGTGCTTTGCTTGCATTCTCTCGACTCTCCGTGAGTGAAGCCGGCAGCTTCTGCCGGAAAGTTAAACCGCTAAGTTCGGCGTCGGACATTGCCTCGTATAACGGGAGCTCAATCGGCGTATAAGGATCCGGGATCAATTTCACTCGGTTAAACACGTTCGGAAGCGTCTCGGGCGCTCCTCCATCCTTGCTCCTAAGCGACACCCATAACCGGTCTTCCTCCTGGTCGACGAACAGAATCAGCAGAGCGACATGCTCCTCTACCTTAAGTTCGACCTCGCATAATCCTGTATTAAGAGACAATCGATGGCCGAGAACCTCCGTCGTTCTTCTATCGAAGCCAAGCAGAAGAGAACCGCAGGGCATCGGCCGCGGATACGGCTTATCGTAATTGTCCCCCGCCATTGCGACATATTCCCGATACCATGGATCGTCGGTTAAGGAAGCGTAATGTGCCGGGATTTCCTTGATTCGGGCGAACAGCTCCTCGAATCGCCCAATCTCATCCTGGTGATCTTCGGCAATCCGAATATCCCACACGTTATTGTGTCCGAAGTGAATGACGATCGCATCCGGCCTGGTCGTTACGACCGCCCCCATGCCGCCGTTGCCGAGCAGCGCTCCTTCGAAAAAGTCCTGCGCCGGCCCCTCGAACGAGATCGCATGTTTATCGGCGATTACTTTCCTGTTCAATGTCATCGGAATCTCCCCTATGCTGCCCTAGTTGGAATAAAGTAAAGGGCCGGGCTCTCTTCAAGTCCTGAGAGAACCCGGCCCATCTTCCATTGGTTGCTTAGTCAACCTTATATTTGATCTGATCCACCAGCATCACGTCTCCGGATGCCTTAATCCCTTTGATCGTATGCGGTACGTCCGCCAAGCCGTTGATGTCGAAGATGGTCTTGCCCGTCAAACGGCTGGCATGATAAGCGCTGACCGTCTGAACGAAGGCGCCGTCCACATAGATGTCGATATTGCCCTGCTGCGGCCCTTTCGGTCCGATCAGCGACACGCCTTCACCGATAAAGGAATACTCAAAGAAATCGCCGTTCGTTTCCGTGTATTGCACGTCCTGCCTGTAATCGGATTTGAAGGCAAGCGTTAGTGCTGTCGTACCTGCAGGCAACGATGCCAAGTATTGCTTCTTCACGGTCAATTGATTTCCAGACAGCTTGTAATCCTTATTCGGTTTCAAATTGTACGCACCGTTCGAAATGCCGATCAAATTGCTTGCATCGACTGCCAGCGTGACGACAACGTCTTCCTTCTCCGGAGGATTTTTATCGAAAATGCCCTTATCCGGCGTTAATCTCGACGCCTTCTGCACCCGCAATTGATCGAGGAGCATATACGAACCGGATTGCTTCACCGCCTTGAGCGTGTGGACGCCGTCCGGCAAGTCCGCGATGACGTACAGCGGCTCCTGCGCAACCCTGCTGCCGCGATACGCGCTTACCGTCCGTTGGAACTGGCCGTCCACGTAAATGTCGACGTCTCCTTGCGACGTATCCATTTCGGTCAACAACTCGATGCCCGTGCCGTGGAATGTATATTCGAAGAACGCGCCGTTCGTTTCGGCGAAGTGGACATCGTCCTTATAATCGCCGAATGCCCGATTTCTGCTGTGCTGCCATGCCCCCGAATACGCAATGCCTGCGTCCGCGTCGTTCACCGGGACGAACCGGCCTCTAGACGTATCGCGTACCGCGACGGCCAGATCTTGCGGTGACCCTTCGGTAAAGGAAAGCGTCAAATTCGCCATGCCGATATCCAGCCCCGCCAAGTAGCCCCGCTTGAGTGTCAATTGATTGCCGGATACCGCGTAATCCGTCCCTTCGGTCAACACGCTCGTGCCATTCGCGACTTCGGTAAGCAAATTGCCGTTCAGACTAAGCGTGATGGTCGGTTCGTCCTGTTCCGATACTTGCTGGTCGAAGCTTACCGTCGTAGGGCTGATCGAGCTTTGCAGCACCTGCGACGCCGAAGTCACCTTCAATTCGTCGAGCAGCATGTAACTGCCCGATTTCTTCACCGCTTTCAGCGTATGCGCGCCTTCCGGCAGATCGGAGGCCGAATAAACGGCTTGCCTTGCAAGTCGGCTCGAATGGTAAGTATCGACCGTCTCCTGGAATACGCCATCCAAATAGATGTCTACTTCCCCTTGCGAGGAGTCTTTTTCCGTGACGTATTCAATACTGGAACCGGTAAATTCATATTCGAAATAATCGCCGTTCGCCTCCGTATAATGAACGTCATCGTTGTAATCGCCAAGCCCGCGGCTCCAGCTATACCCCCATGCGCCACTGTACGAAATGGCCGAATCATTATCGTTAAGCGAGATAATCTGGCTCGTCGTATCCGCGACCGTAATCGTAAGCATCGCCGTTTCGCTTCCGGCGAAGGAGAAGACAAGCCTTGTCGTGCCCTCCGGCTCCGCGGCCAGGTATTCTTTCTTAATCGTCACCTCGCTGCCCGATACGGTGTAGTCCGTTCCCGATGCGAGCGCCGTTCCGCCGTTCGCGATGCCTGCGAGAGCCGGACCGCCGGGCGTTAGCTCAACCATCACGTCTCTTTGCAGCGAGGTCTTCTTGTTAAAGCTGCCTTCGGAAGGCAAAATCAGATCAGGCTTGATCACCTTCAGCTTATCGAGCAGCATGAAAATACCGGACTTCTTCACCGCTTTCAACGAGTGAACGCCGTCCGTCAAGCCGTTAACGGCAAAGACGGTTTGCTGTGCAAGCCGGTTCGCATCATACGTGTCGACGGTTTCTTGGAAAACCCCGTCCACGTAAATATCGATCTCGCCCTGCGAGTCGTGCTTCTCCGTGATCAACTCGATGCCCGTACCGGTGAACTCGTATTCGAAATAATCGCCGTTCGCCTCCGTGAAATGGACGTCGTCGCCGTAATCGCCTAATCCGCGATTCCAGCTGCGATGCCACGAGCCCGTGTAGGCAATTGCCGAATCATCGTCGTTCAAGTTCACGATGACGCCTTCCGTCGTATCGCTGACCTCTATCGACAGCGTCTGCGACAGCCCAGCGCTGAATCCAACGGTCAGCTTCGTCTCCCCTAGGGGAAGTCCGGCGGCATATTCCTTCTTGATCGTTAAGGTCGAGCCGGACACCGTGTAATCGGTCCCGTTCGATAGAGCCGCGCCCCCGTTCGAAACACTGCTTAACGTATTGCCGTTAAGCGTTAATGAAATCGGAATGTCGGCCCTAGCAGCAGGCTTCTTGTTGAACTTCGCCGAACTTGGCTCGATGAGGCTGTTCTGAACGCGGGAATCGGTAACGGATACGAGCAGATTTTGCTTGCCTCCCGTTTCCTCATATCCTCCGTTCGTGCTCCAATCTCCGTCGAAGGAGAAGCCATGATCATCGCCATTCGCGCTAACCGTCCCGTCCAGCGGCGTCACTTTGAGCAAACGGGAGCCATGGGCGGCCAAATTCGCCGAGCTGAAGCCGTCGTTGAAACTTCCAAGCTCCGACTTGCTCCACAGATCGCGGACGGATGCCGGACCCGATAGCCCGATGTCGCTCCAGTCGACCTCAACCGTTGCGGCCGCATCGTCCAAATTGAATAACGCGACCGTAAAGCTGCCGTCTCCGTTATTGGCATACCAGACCTGCTGATCGGTCTCGGTCGATAGCGGACGAGTCGGACGGCCGTTCTGGTTGACCGCGATGACCTCCTCGTTCGTAAGCAGCTCAAGGCCGTAGCTGTCCAGATTCGTCATATCGTTGCCGATATAAAGCGGCGCGGCGGACATCGCCCACAGCGTCATGGCCGTCTTGCGCTCGTCTTGCGAAATGCCGTCCATCGCTCCGTTGCCCACGTTGAGCGAATCGAAGTCGTTCCAGCCGCCCGGCTTGCCGTGCGGCCACCATTGCTCTGCTTTCGGGAACAGTCTTGCGATGCTGCTCCAGCTCGTAAGCCCTGCCGTGCCGCAGTAGCATTCGATATCCCAGTCAACGCGCCAGCCGTTGGCATACTGCTTCCAGGTGTCTATGTAGTTGATGTCCAGTGCCCACGACAGCTCCAACCATATGCCGTGCGGCGCAAGCGCAGCCGACCAAGCAGCCACGTCGTCGCGCGCGTCCAGCGACAGGTCGGAGATGCCCGATCCCGGCGTCACGCTGTCGAATTTGAGAAAGTCGATGCCCCATTCGGCATAAAGATCCGCAATGGAGTTAATGTAGCTTTGAGCGCAAGGGTTCGAGAAATCGATCTTGTAGCCCAGGTTCCAGTAATCCGCCTGCGCCAACGGCTGAGCGGCGATATCCTGCATCGAACAACCAGGTGCGCCGTAGATGGGCAGGTCGTCCTCGTAAGCTTGCGGCGACAAACCCGGAATGCCGTAAATGCCGATCTTCTGATCGTTCGCATGAACATAGTCGATCACTTCCTGAAAGCCGTTCGGATAATGCGTCGTGCTTGGAATCGGGCGTCCGTATCCGTCCATGCTTCCGTTCCAGCCAGCGTCAATGTTGATGTACTCGTAGCCGTATGGCTGCAGGAGCGTATGCATCGCATCGGATTGCGCTTTGATCTGAGCGGCGGAGATAATGCTGTTATTCCCGCTATACACCTGCATGCTGAAGCTGCTCCAACCCATGTATGGCTTCAGCCCGAGGCCATTGTCGGCTGCTTCGACCACGTTGGATACGGGAGGCGCATAAGTTAGCTGCACCGCAAAAATAACGAAAGCAAGGAAACACAAGCGCCATTTTCTCATCGACTTACCCACTTCATTCATCCCCTTTAACGTCAAAGTAGAGCAGAAAGCCCGGATTGTTTAATGTCCAGGCTTTCTGCTAATTCTTGCTTTTCGTTATTTATTCGAGGCGTCGTACGCTTTCTGCAAAATTTCCAAGTAACGGTCTACTTTCAGATCCTTCAATCCTTTGACATAAGCGTCCCAATCTTTGGTCAGATCCTTGTTGCCGGTAACGAATTGCAACGCGCTTTGCTCCACGTATTTGCGAAGGTTCGTCTGGAGAATGCTCGCTTCGTCGGCTTCCGCTGGATCAACCCATACCGACCAGAGCGGGAACAGCTCCTTAGGCTCATGGCCTTGGTAGAGCAGTGTTGCTTGGTAGAGTCGACGCTCGTAAGCGTTGGAATCGTAAATATCGGTTCCTTGCACGAAGCTGTCGCGGTACTCGGAAGGCATGTAGAAGTGACCCATGCCGCTCCAGCCGGCATTGCGCGGTGCTTCTCCTTCAGCAGCAGGGATCGGCTTGATCATCGCTTTGACGCCTTCGCCCAGCGCTACATCGTCAGGACCCGGACGTTCCCAGTCGATGCCTTCCATGCCGGATGCCGCATTCGTCTGACCTTCCCATGTGAACATATAGTCGACGAGCTTAATGAGCGCGATTTGAGCTTCTTTGCTCGCTTTGTTCGTAATGACGAATTTCGCGCCAGGCGCTACGCCGCCGCCGTCATGCGTCGCGAATGATGCGCCGTTCGGTCCTGTAAGCGGAGGAAGCGGATTGTAATCGGCCGAATATTGGTTGCCCTTGTCGATATTAACGAAGATGGCTGGATGCATGCCCGCGCCGGCGCCGAGAATTTGCGTATCCGCGTTTTCGCCGATTTTTTTGAAAGCTTCGGCGTTTTGGGTGAACGCTCCCGGGTCGATAAGTCCTTCGTCGTACAACGACTTGGCGTAGGCGAGCCCTTGTTTCCACTCTTCCTTAATGGCAGCGGACTCCACTTTGCTGTTCGTCAGGTTCAAATAGTTCCGGTCGTCATTGTAGACGAACCCGTTCATGAGGAACGGAAGAACCCGTACGCCGAAGTCTTCAGTCGAACCGCTGAGAGGAACTTCGTCCTTCACGCCGTTTCCGTTCGGATCGTCGTTCTTGAAAGCGCGCAGCACTTCGCGAAATTGGTCAGGCGTCGTTGGCATTTCCAGGTTCAGCTTCTCCAGCCATGAAGTGTTCAGCCACAGCTTATTCGGATACGAACAGTGGAAACATTGCGAATAAGCCACGAGACCGTAGATGTTGCCGTCAGGCGCCGTATTAAACGCCTTCAGATCGGCATTCGATTCCATAGCCGCTTTGATATTCGGCGCATATTCGTCGATTAAATCGTTCAAAGGTACGATTACGCCTTGCTTGCCATACTTCAGCACGTCCGTCTGCGTGAATTGATCCACGTAGCCTGTGAGAATGTAAGCATCCGGGTAGTCGCCGCTCGCGAGCGAGATTTGGCGTTTTTCCTTCGCGCCGTCGGACGGAATAACCTCAAAGTTTAATTTCATGTTGAACATGTCCTGCACATGCTGTGTGAATTTATTCGTTGGCAGATCGATGCTTTGGTCCTGCACGGCAAACACGCTAATCTCTACCGGAGCAGTTGGCTTCTCTCCTGTATTTTCCGATTCCTTAGGCGGCGATGAGGCGTTGCCCGGTTGATTGTTGTTATTGCTGGACGAGCATGCGGCAAGCACCAAGCATACCGACAAAACGATGGCGAACAAACCCGCGATTCTCTTTTTCAATGGTATCGCTCCCTTTTTATTAAATGGATGAATGTCTTAACGCGATGAAACGCGATGCTGGACGATCAAATCGATATAAGCACCACCTCCTTAAAATGATTGATGTCAGGCTAGCCGTTAGCCCTTCACCGAACCAACCATCATCCCTTGCACGAAGTAGCGCTGAACGAATGGGTAGATGACCAGCACGGGCAGCGTTGCCACGACGATGAGCGAATACTTGAGAAGCTCTGCAAGCTGCTGCCGCTCGACCTGCTTCATGGCGTCGTTCAAACCCGCGGCGCTGTTGTTCTGGATAATGATGCTTCGCAAAATAAGCTGCAGCGGGAATTTGTCGGCCGTCTTCAAGTAAATCAACGCGTCGAAATACGCATTCCACTGGCCGACGGCGTACATAAGCACGAGAACGGCAATGATCGGCATCGACAACGGGACGACGATACTCCTCAGGAAGCGCAGATCGCTGCAGCCGTCCATCTCGCTTGCCTCGAACAATTCGTCCGGGATCGAGGACTGGAAGAAGGATCTTGCGATAATGACCTGCCATACCCAGATCGCGTTCGGAATGAGCAGCGCCCATCTGGAATCGATGAGGCCCACTTCCTTGACGACCATGTACGTCGGAATAAGACCGCCGCTGAACAGCAGCGTGAACGTAATGAGCATCATGAGCGCGTTGCGTCCGAAAAACGTTTTGCGCGACAGCGGATAGGCGATCATGATCGTTAACGCGACGCTGATCAGCGTACCGGCTCCCGTATAGAAGATCGAGTTGCCGTAACCGGACACCACCTGCTTCGTTTGGAACAGCACCTTGAAACCTTCCAGCGAGATGTCGACCGGCCAGAGCCATACCTTGCCGGATGTGACCGCCGCAGGACTGCTAATGGAGCTGCTGACGATATAGATAAGCGGATAAAGAACCGCGACGAGCACGAGGCTCAGAATGGCATAGATGATGATCAGGAACACTTTGTCCCCGGCCGAGTCCTTGATTTTATGATTGGTTCTAATTGCAGCCATGGCGCTTATGCTCCCCCTTTCCTTACCAGATGCTAGTGTTCGAGAACCGCTTGGCTAAGCTGTTCACCGACGTAAGCAGAATGAGATTGATCACGGAATTGAATAATCCTACCGCCGTCGCGAAGCTATAGTTTGCGTTCAGCAAGCCAACGCTGTACACGTAAGTTGCGATGATTTCCGAATTCACGAGATTGAGCGGATTTTGCAGCAGGTATATTTTCTCGAAGCCGATCGCCATGACGCTGCCTACGTTGAGGATAAGGACGATCATGATGGTGGGCAAAATACCCGGAAGATCCACATGTACGATTTTCTGGAACCTCGACGCTCCGTCGACCTTAGCCGCTTCGTACAGCGTCGGGTCGATACCGGCAAGCGCCGCCAAATAGATCACCGCCGTATAACCTGCCGTCTGCCAAATGTCCGACCATACATAGATGGAGCGGAACATGCCAGGCTCGCCGAGAAAATTGATCGAATCCAGCCCGAGCGCGTTCATCGCGATATTAACGAAGCCGAGCCTCGGCGATAGGAACAGCATAATGATGGATACCATTACGACGGTCGAGATGAAATACGGGGCGAAGGACACCATTTGCACGACCTTCTTGAACCGACCACTTCGAACCTCGTTCAGCATCAGTGCGAGCAAGATCGGAATCGGAAAGCCAGCCAGCAGCAAATATCCGCTAATGAGCAGCGTGTTTTTGACGAGCGGCCAAAACATCGGATTGTCGAAAAACAAATTGAAGTTTTTCATCCCTACCCACGGGCTTCCCCAAATGCCTTTAATGACGTTGTAGTCTTTGAAGGCGAGCACCGTATTGAGCATCGGATAATACTTGAAGATAAGGAAAAACAGCAGAGGCGGAACAACAATCATATAAAGCTGCCAATGCTTCCTTAGGCTTCTGCCCGCTTCCTCCAACAGCCCACGTTTCTTTGTAGGCTGAGCGGCGCTATCGCCTCGTTTTAAAACCAATTGATCCTTCAGAACGATCCCTCCCTAAGTCACTTGCCGCGATGAAATGATAGCGCTTTCTATACCGCTGATCATAATGGGCAGCAGAGGCGTCGCGGTAGGTACAGTTGCTCATTTTTAGGTACAGTTGCCCCTTTTTGGCAGGTGCAAATGCCCGTTCTGCGTACGTTTTCGTCAAGTATGGTCTGCTTATCGCATTCTCCAGCACTATTGTACTCAAGCGCCAAGCGAGTCATTAAAAAAGAGC
>NZ_JBFRGE010000101.1:0-17029 GCF_052115185.1 Paenibacillus sp. 2TAB19
TTATTATGATGTATCATACTGCTAAACTATTTTCTGACCATGGTAAGAATGTACTAATCGACGGAATTTTGGTTGAAAGACCCGAATTAAAACCGCATTATGAAAAAGTTAAGGATATATTTTCCGGGTATCCTTTCTATATTGTCGAAGTTTTTTGTCCTTTAGACATTTGTCGCCAAAGAAATATTGAACGTGGAGATAGAACCGAAGATCAATCTGAGTGGCAAAATAATATTATGGCCAAAGATATACAATACAACTGTACTGTCAATACACACATAAATTCCTCAGAAGAATGTGCAGATTCGATTCTAAAATATTTATTTGATAGGTCCGAGGTTTAAGCTATCGGGAAACGATAGTTCAATCAATGATAGGCAGACCAGAATTTGGTCTGCCGCTTTGTCATTTAATATCTCATTATATAGGGCTTTTTTTATTGTCTACAATATTGGGGCTTGACCATAATGGCTGCTGGGCTCACATCTTATACCGTTATTCGTCCAACTGACGGAGCTTATCCCCTCCCGCTGCATATCGATACCGTCTCGTTTCATCCTCGTTGGTTAACTGAAAAACTTGGCTCACGGGATCATACGTTACTGTATCTCCGTATTTCGTTTGAAGCGCGGATTGAACATTTACCGATTGGATTTGACCCGCTATATTTTTGTAAATATAAATCTGCGTTCCATCAGTAACGATGATCGCCTCGGTTACTCCATCACCGTCTAAATCCTGCTCATAAATGGTCGGTGCATTCATTTGATAATATACCTTGACCACATCTTGGTCTAAGGAAATCCAATACGTGCATTTCCTCTGAGGACCGCATCTACCGTCCATTCGAAGGTCAGCCAATCCAAAAGCGTCACTTTTTTGGAAGTTCACTTCCGTCATTGCGCCATAACCAATCTCGTAAAACTCGCCATTTGCAGAACTGAAATGGTTGGAAAGCTCAAATCCGAAGAAGGATGTGTCCCCCTCCTCCGCTTTCGTATAATTCAAGTACTTGCCGAAGCCGTCTATGATGACCGTTTCTTTGATTTGAACAGATGTTATCGGCAGTCGCAGCAAGGTCGAATCTCTCACTCCCATATCCGTTTCAGGAATGAATTTGAGATCCTTCGTAGGCTCGTAGTCCAATAAGATGTTTTGGTCGGAGGCTGCTTCCGAGCCCATTATCGCGTTTGTTGGTAACCGGTCAATGAGAGGAAGAATCGTAACACAGATCATTAAGCCGAGTAGCGTAATTATGACAAAATAGAAAGGATTGTTCATCTTCTTGCGCTGATCCTGCTGGACCTGACTCATGACGGTTTGTTTCATATTCTCCGTAAATACCCCATTTGGAATGGAGCTCGCCTTAACCATTGCCGACCAATCCGGTTTATCATGATTCATTATCTAGCCGCCTCCCATCTCTTCTGGACTTCCTTGCGCGCCCTGTTCAATCTGGACTTTACCGTTCCTTCTGATATCTCGAGCAAGCCCGCCATTTCTTGAATCGTCAAGTCATGCTCCAAATTCAGAATAAGCACCTCTCTCAGCTTTCGGGATAGGCTCATAATAATTTCTCGAAGGTCTGCTGCCGCTTGATTCCCCATATAGGTTACCTCTGCAGACTGAGTTGTCTGGGTGGATCTCACGTTTTCGAACAATAACATCCTGCGAAAATAACTGGACCTCAACTCATTAAGCGCAATATTTCTAGTGATGGAAAACAGCCATGTTTTAAAAGAGGATTGCCCTCGAAATGTAGATAGTTTCAAATGGACTTTAATGAATACTTCCTGTGCGATATCTTTGGACTGCTCATGATTTTTAGTTATCGCATAAGCGTATCTCCACACGTCGTCCCCGTATTGCGTCATCAGATTGTATAGCTCCGTACTGTCCACTTCTTGTATGTATTTCAAGTATTCCGACTCCATCACGTTCACCTCCACCCTATTAGACAAGTTAAAGCGCCCAAAGTTCCCTAAATCCCAAAATAAACCTTTTGGACGGCAATAGATTGACTAAGAGCAGGAAAATCCCTTGAGCTTATGGAATACTCCTTGAATAGCTTGGACGACAAAGCACAAGAACCCCTGAAGGAGAAGCTCTCATCATGTTTAACTTTGATTCCATCACTTTACCCCGCACCTATCAAAGAAACGGGCAACCTTGTTATCTTGATCCTTGTAGAAAAATACTTATTCCGGCTACGCCCGAAGAACATGTGCGTCAGAAAACCATCATACTTCTGACCCATACCATGCAAGTCCCGCTTCCATGTATAGATACCGAAGTGCCCATGACCGATTTTAAAAAAGGAGCTGCCGGAAGGGCAGACATCGTTGTATACGATTCCGATCAGAAGCCCATTCTCATAGTGGAATGTAAATCAATGAACGAGGATCTCACCCATRATGTCTATGACCAAGCTCGAAACTACGATAAGACCGTTCAAGCGCATACCCTGATGATCACGAACGGAATCGATTTATTTATAGAGTCAAGGAGCAGACTAACCGGTCATTATCAATTATTAGCCAAGCTGCCTACGTACAAGGATCTTAAAAAATCGAAGTTTTCTTTTAAAAAACCAAAAAAAGAACCTTGGCAGCGGCTGAAGTATTCGGATCTTTATAAGAATAAACGAAAAAAAGAATGGCTCCAGTTAGGATTAATTCACGAGAATAATAGCGATGCCTTCATTCCTTTCGCGATAAACGTATGTGAAATTCTTTGGGACTACACGGTTTCTATTGGCGGACAGTATGTCGGGGATGTTTGGATTGAAGAGGACAAAGGCATTCGAATTACCAAATTCGGCAATGCCGCCGGGTTCGATTGGACGGGAGATTACAGATATTTCATTATCGAAGACAGCAATAAAAACAATCAGATTATTAGCTTGGCGGTGTTGTACGGCTACCTTATCGTTGCGATTGACGATTACAAGAAGAAGCACAACTCCTTGCAACTCAACTTAGAGGAGTACGCAACGGAAACGGGCGACTATTATGAGATTCATCATAACGGTAGGCTGACACTCGGCAAAAAAGGGGCAATGAAGCAGAGTGAGGTCATTGACTTTGTGAGGAGCATGGCACCCGAGCTCGTAGACGACAATAATAGGATCTATCTAGGCAAGCTGACGCATACCCGCAACATTACTTGGGAAGACCCCGATACTAGACATTTTTTCGGACGTCTCATTAAATATGCGATTATTAGGGATCAATTTCGCGTATATAAGCAGGCTGAGCTTTCGGAGAGTGAAGCTTTATAAAAAAAGAAAGAGCATCCTACCCGGTGCTCTTTCTCCCTATCTCCAAATGATCGCGCTATTTCAAATCTGTTAACTTGTAAACAATAATTTTGGAATTTGTATTGGCCGTCGCCCAGTATACCGCTCCATCATGGTATCTAATCGAATCACCGGCATTTATTCTTGCGCCTTTTATTTCCGTTGCCGGCTTTACGATTTCCCCATCTGGCGTAACGACCATATAATAGGTTGTTCTGTAATCCATGTTGCTTGAGTCTTTGTTTCGTTGACCGACTTTCTCCCATACGATAACGATTCGATTGCCGTCTATTTTAGTCATTTTCGGATGGGCCGCATTTTCCAAGTCTTTGTCTCGATAATCGGTTAACCAAACCACGCCTGTATTCGATACATCATACGTACTTCCCCTAAGTGAAATGTTGAAATGCTGATTATCCCCTTTGGTCAATACGGGCTGGGCTGCCTGTTCGAAATTTCTGGCAATCCGCTGTATAAATATATTCCTCGATTCATTATGTTCTGATTTTGCCATTTCCGCGCTCATCGTTTTTTCGGATGAACCCGCAAGGACATAGCCATCATCCACAACAGCGATACCTCCTAGCTCGGAGAAGGTTTGCTGATAGATCGCTGTCCCATATTTAAAATAAAACGGTGTAACACTATGCAACGCATCCTGTGCACGATCTACCTTGGAAATAACAAAACCTCTATCGTACACGTCCCCGCGATCTGCAAATACAAGGTTATCCCCGTCAAAAGCAACATCCTGATCAAAGGAATGGCTTGAATACGGAATTGGAAGCGTCATTTGCTTCATCGTTGTAGAATCGACATATAAGGCGGTCGAGGATTGATGGTTCAAACCGTCGTTAGACTGGAACATAAGCCTCCCGAAAAAGGCAACCAACAGCCCGTTCGAGTATTGAAGCTTCGCATTGGCGAATGCGAAAGGCTCCTTCGTCCCGTTAAAATATTGCGTTCCCGCCGTGAATGAAACGTCGCCCATTTTCACGCCGGCGTTGGAATATTTGCTGATTTTGACACTAGCCGCATTCTTCTCGTTTTCTTGCACTTCACGACCCCAAAGGACATAGAAGTTACCCTGCTCGTCCTTGGTATACGAGCCCATTAGCGTCATCTCTTTCTTAATGGAGAACGTATTCGTAACCTTTAAGTCCGCAGATAGGGTGGCGATTTTCAAGGTCTCGCTATTCTGATCGTCCCAGCCTACGTTCAGCGTGCCGTCAGGGTTTACGAAGGTGACGACCGAGGGAGCGAGATAATCGTAGGAAGCGAGGAAATCAGCTCCCTGTCCAACCGTGCTTCTAATCGATCCATCTACTTTTATCGTTTGGTATTGAACATGGGGGATTAGAACCGGCTTGTTAATATTAATGGTGTAGCGGTCCAACTCCAGCGTTGCCCCTACTGCTTCAGCGAGAGCGCGCATCGGCAAATAAGTCGTATTATCGTAAACAATCGCTTGAATCTCTTTCAGCACTAGCTTCCCGTCGTACACGATATTTAGTTTGACGAATTGGATTGAAATCTTTTCGCTATATCCGTAACTATCGCTATACCCGCTGTAGTCAGGCTCATACTCTACGTTTCCTGAAAGGTTTATCGTTGATTTTTGCGAGTTCAGCGTCACTTGTTTACCTAGTGCCTCAGCAATCTTTCGAATCGGCAAATACGTTGTCCCTTTATAGGTGAACGGAATTTGATTGTAATTAAAATATAACGGCTCCTCGTTAACCGTAATCGCAGCCGCTCCCTTCGTTACAGTAATCTGCTGTTTGCCAGCGCTGGCATAAACGGCCGATTGGAGACTTAGTGCCGCCATCGCGAGAATAACAAATAATTGCATGAACTTTTTCATCTTCTGTTCTCCTTCTGTCAGTAGATATAATTGTAAATAATAGACTTGTCACATTATGTAAACGACAAATTTTAATATACCATAGTTATTCATTCTATCCATCCATTTCTTCAAAACGGGAATGCCCGGCCAAAGCGAAAAGACGACCAAGATTCCCTAAACAGGAATTTTGATCGTCTTTTATTTCGCTTACACCAGCTTATACAGTTTTCCTTGCTGCAGCAGCCGGTAGCTTCCGATATTTTCGCTCGGGTTCTCGGGGTGGTCCGTATAAGCGGAGTCCGCGTAGTGGCATAGCAGCGTTTTGCGTTGGAATTCCTCCGGCAGCGTGAGCAGATCGGCTATCGGCGTATGCAGATTGCGAATATCGCCGCCCAATACTTCCGTCGGTCCGAACCATACCTCGTGAATAATGAGATCACTGTCGCTCAACCATGCGATCAATTCCGGATCGAAGCCCGTATCCGGTGCGTATCCAAGCTTAAAGTTGCCGAAATCGAATTTGTAAGCGAGCGTCCGGGGCTTGTGCCGCGTGTATTTGTAGCTGACTGTAAACTCTCCGAAATCATGGGTCTCTCCGATCGCGATCGGGTCGAAGTACCAGTCGAAATTCGCGATGTCGCTTCCTTCGCGAGGCGAAGGCTCCAATGCGGGACGCAGATGGGACCAAATATCTTGCAGCAGCCAATCCGGCCCGTAGAGCTTGATCGGATTAACGGTTTTGTACATTTGCAAATACGCGAGCTCCTCGACACCGCCAACGTGATCGGAGTGCAGGTGGGTAATGAACAGCTCCTTATACCTGTCAATCCCGAGCGGGAGTTCTCCATGCAAGCTGTTTTGATGGAGCATTTTCGCGATGTACCCTGGGCAATCGATAAAAAATTCGCGACCGTCCACATTAATAACGCTGTTGACAAAAAAGTGCCGCGTAGTAAACGAATCGCCTACGCCAAGCGGGTAAAAGGTTACGGACTTTGCCATGTTCTTGTCTCCTTCAACATTGTATTTATGCTTTTATTTGCAATGCCTTCAGTTGACCAATCGGCAATGATACCTACGTCGCGACCTTTTTCATCCGAGCGGGTATTTAAACCGTGTATTCGGGTTGATATTGTATGATATATTCCTATTATAGCTAATAACAAATAAAGGACAACCATCAGTTTGACGCGTTACGACGTATATCCGACAGAATGAGGCGTTTTATAGTGAATTGACAATAAAACAAAGAGAGTACCTCACGCGGTACTCTCTCTCAAGTTTAAATCACTTTATTAACTCATCTATTTCACTCTTCAGTAAAAGATACCTATGAACGCTTCTCATGATCGGCACTTTGGTTAGATGGCTTTTGTCTGCGAAGGTTTTCATTTGATCTTTTGTAAGGCCTAACAAATTACCTGCCTCTGTAACCGTTAATACTTCTTGATTACTTGTAGCATTAAAGGTTTTTTTCACTTTAAGATTCCAGTCTTCGAATTCATTCATAACCGGTGCAATCATTCCTATTCTTAGTCAATAACTTTCTTGACTTTATCCTTTTATTATAACAGAAGTTTAGGTTTTTTCCTAAACCATTCACTGTATCGTTTAGCAGACACCGTTTGCGCGTATAGACAGGAATACCATGAAAGACCCGACCTCACGAGGCCGGGTCTTTCATGGTATTGGTGGAGGCGAACCGCGGCTGTGTAGAATCACAATTCGCCGCCATATGATGATTAGTTCAGTTAAAATTTGTTTCTACTTTTTCCAGCTTTCGATACCGGTCTCGTATTGCTCGAATGGATGCTGAACCGAAGCTTCCATAATGTCCAAGTAGTACTCATGGCTTGCTGGAACATCGGTCCATTTAGCACCAACTTCGACATGCCATGGGTTACGCTCCAGCAGTTGGTTAAAGATCCTGACAACCTGGACTCTCGTAATCTCCTGATTCGGATTGAAGGTCTTATCCGTAAAATCAAATAGCAGGCCTTGCTTCTCAACCGTTGCAATAGCTTTCTCCGCCCAGTGTCCCGTTACGTCCGTGTAGGTGCTTTCATTTACAACGTCCCATTTATACACATTCGTCAGTAGTTGCGCAAATTCCGCTCGCGTAATTTTTTTCTTCGGCTGGAACGTATCGTCTCCAGCGCCGACCATCCATTTATTATTCGTAACTGTTGCGATAGCATCTGCCGCCCAATATTTTGCGCTCACATCGGAATACGATACATTCTTCTCGCTCGCTGTAGATGTGTACAAACGGGACAGGATTGCAGCGATCTCAGCTCGTACAATGCCGCGATCCGGATCGAAAGTTCCGTCAGGATAACCAACCATGTATGGATTATGAGTTCCCTCGGCCTTCACGATCGGCTGCGAGGAGAAGCTGAATTTCACGATCGTTTCGCCAACGTGAATAACCCCGTCTTTAATATGACTGTCATCCCCAAAGCTCTCTTCGCGCTTATCGTTACGGCTGTCAAAAACGACGTATCCATTCTTTTCGCCTAAGAAATAGTAATCGGCGTCAGCGTAAACCATCCAGCCGTATTCGCCGTTCTCCGAGCTAATTTGCGGGTTATGGTTTTTGTTTGGTGCGAAATTCGGCAGCTCTGGCAGATCAACAAGCGTTCCAGGCACTCTGCCCTTGGAACGATTCAGCTCTGTATCGGCCCAGTACAATTTCATATTCACGCCCGCAACAGGCTGATTGGTTACCGTATCAAGAATCGTGCCGTACGGATCGATCAGATCCACCGTTAAGCTCGCTTTTCCGTTGGCATCAACAACTAGTTTGCCAACAGGGCCTGCCAGCTTTTCACCATTAGGCGCGATCACGTTCAACGATAATATATATTCGCCGGCTTCAACCTTCGGAAGCGTAAAGCTGCCGTCTTCATTCATTACAATATTCGGCAGATCCAGCTCTTTGCCGTTGGCCAACTTGATTTTACCTGTTACTTTCAAGTCGTCACCGACTAATTTCGTGATTTTGTCCGGTGTGATTGTACCGCCGTTTGCTTGGTCGGTCACAATTACTTTCGTATCCATTGTTGGCTCTTCAGAAATATAAGGCGCAACCGGCTTAACGGTAACGACGTTGGATAAGCCTGCATGCTGACCCGATTCGACCGCCAATCGGAAATAATAAGTTTCTCCGTTCGTTAGACCAATTACAGTCGCTCTCGTAGAAGCGGCGTCCAACACCTCTGATGTCGTTACCGGAGTGAAGGTTTCACCGTCCGTTGATTGTTCAACTACGATATCAGATGCCCCAGTTATAGCCGGGAATTTCAATGTAACTTTCTTGTTGCCCGCGACAGCCGACAAAGTGGTTACCGGGTCAGAAGGGGAAACATTGACAACATTAGATACACCTTCATAAAAACCCGAACCGACAGATAGTCGGAAATAGTAAGTTACTCCGTTCGTTAGGCCGGTTACGGTTGCACTCGTTGAAGCAGCCGTGAGCGTTTCATCTAGGTCAACCGGAGTAAAGTCGGTGCCGTTTATCGATTGTTCGACCACAATATCATCATCAGATGCATCCGTTAGTGGCGGAAAGTTCAGTGTCGCTTGGCCATTGCCTGCAACCGCCGACAAAGTGCTTAAAGGACCAGGCTCTGCAGCAAGCACATAAACCGTAAAGATCTTTTCGCTTGTTAACCCGTCTTTTGTGATCGTTGCCTTCAGATTCACATAGATACCCGGTTGGTCCGTAACCGGTCTCGTAACCGTTCCATCAGGCGCGATGATCGAAGGCTGATCGGAGGACCAGACTGTCGTTACGTCTTCGCTTTGCTCCAACGTAATGTCATTTTTCACCGCATTTTTGTTATCTTCGGAATTAAACGAGATATCCGTGTTGTCCTCTGCTTCTTCAATGGCCAGAATCGCTACTTTATAATCATTAATAATTTGATTCGCAATACGTTCTGCAATTGCTTCAATGATTTCTTCATTAGCATTCTCGGAATCGGAAGGCACATATAATCCGCCATTCGCAATCTCATCAATAAAGCTTTGGTTAATATCCTCATAAACCGATTCGGTTACCCCTACATATTGGGCGTCATTGCTATCGAAGGAGTCCTTCAAATTGGATTGATTCTCTCCTCCATCCAAGCTTTCTCTAGGATCGTCGTTGATGTTCACGACATAGCGCAAAGGAGAAGTCTCTTCCCAAAGGATATCTTCTACAGCTTCGTCCAAGGTCTTGCTCGAAGTAGAAAATAGCTTCATATTGTCAAAAGCAAAGATCGAAATGATCTCGCAACCGTGGCCGATATGGCTGACGATTGGGCCGAATTCTTCACCATAAGGATCAGGGAGATCGAGATTTCTAATAACCTGCTCTCCGTTATCCCACATATTCAATGTTGTATCCGTTACATTGATTTTAATTGTGTGTTGGGCCGATGTCCCCTTTTCATAGCTTTCGATTAGGGTAACGCCGTCTATGGAGCCCAAATCGCTATATGCCTCATTGTGCAAATCATCTGCATTCACTTCATCAATCTGATAGACATTAATACCATCACTAACATATAAAATAGCGTAGCCGCTCAATAGGCCAGCGTTATCGATCTGAGTATTGAATAGAAAACCTCCGCCTTCCATGCTATGGTAATTGGCCTTGGATTCATCCATATCAAAAGTAATGATTTTTTTGCCGTCAGGCGTTTCGCTCGTCAGCATGAAATCTTTATAGCCCGACTCAGTGTAACCATAAAAGGTTAAAGCTTTGCCGTTATTGGAAGTCTGAACGTGATTGAGATCGGCCGTTACAACCTCCGGTGGAGTGCTGTTATACCAGCTGTCAGAGCCGGAATGGACATGGGAGTCCGTTACAGTTGCCGGGTTTGCGCTTGCGTCCATAATAGACACGTATTTAGGATTTACGCCCCCTGCTACCAGCTTAGCTTTAATGGCATCATTTAATTGACTTTCAAAATCGCTGGAATCATACGTGCTTGTGCCAGTGTTAAAGTAAACCTCTGCTACCGGCGATAGTGCGTACGCCATTGAAGTATTTGTTACCAACAATAGAAAAGCTACTGCCATTGCAATCATCTTTTTCTTCATCTGATTCACCCGTCCTGTAAGTTTAGAAATAAAGTTTTGTATCTAATTCCATTAACAATAATACATGCTGATAGAACTATCTAAATTAAGAGTGAAGTCCCTTGTCAGAAAGCCATACCCCTCCAAACTATTCAAGATGTTGATCCCACCATATCAGAGGCTTCTCTCAAAAATCTCTCAAACTTCTCTCCATTCTAAATGTCAATTGGTAGTTTTTTGAGAGACCTTTAACGTATGATAGTATCAATAGGAGTGTGACTATAGATGAAAAAGTTACTTGGCTGCTTGGGTGTGGTATGCGCCTTGATCGCCATTCTTTATATGATTTTTAGCGACCATGATACAAGCTCCGTCCATAGCAAAGCCTTAGACGGCGTGCTTGACCTGCGAGAGCTGACCGATTCTCCATTTGTTTCGTTAGCCGGCGATTGGAAGTTTACGGCCGATTCTTTTATTAGTCCGACTGATTTTTCCAAAGATGCGAATCATGTGCCAGTGCCAGGTCCCTGGCCGTCGAATGTGCAATGGGGCTCCTATCAGATCATGGTATATCTGCCCGAGCACTGGTCGGAGGACATCGGTCTTCGCGTTCGCAATATTTGGTCCGCCCATACCATCTATGTCAATGGCGCATTCATCTCGGAAAAAGGGAAAACGGCCGATTCTAAACAAGAAACGGTACTGAATAATCCCTCCTATGAAGTATACTTTAAACCCGAAGGCCGGCAGCTTCTTATCACGGTTCACGTATCTAACTTCTACAATGCAAGAGGCGGCATCGTCCTGCCAATCGATATCGGCGACGCCGAGCATATTAAGAATGACGTGCAGAGAGATCTTACCATGGAATGGGCTGCAGCCTTATGTATGCTGCTGTTCTGCATGTATCATTTAACCATATATTTGCTGCGAACGAGGGACGAGGCCTTTCTATACAGCGGATTGTACTTTCTAACGTTAGCAATCGTAATTGTGTTTCGCGGAGAGCGATTGGTCATACGCGAGTTCCCGTCATTTCCTTACGAGCTCTATTTTCGCATGCAAGACGTCAGTACATACCTGAGCGCCATCTTGCTTCTGATCTTTATTGTCAAAATTATTCCTTCTATTATGAATCGAAAGACATTGTTTCTGCTACTTCTTCCGCTTCTGGTCTATTCGTCTTTAAATGCCATTCTCCCGGCAAGAGCATTGTCGAGCATGCAGTATGAATTTTTTTATTATATGGATGGACTATTCCTGGGAGTTATCGCTCGCATCTTTTATTTAATTGTAAAGAATCGGATCTCCATACGCAGAAACGAAGCTGTCATTCTCTTGGCAATGCTTTTGTTTCTTGCTATCTTCGCGATAAGCGGTTCGTCTGACAGCTTGTTCTACTCCGGCCGCAACAGCTTGAACAGAATCGGACTGATCGGGTGTGTGTTGGCGATGAATGTTTTTCTCGGCATACGTCTCATGAATCGAACGGAGGAATCCGAGCAGTTGACTGCTCGATTACAGAAGGCAAACGATACGAAAGATGATTTCCTGAAAGTCGCTACGCATGATTTGCAGAGACCTCTGCATGACGCCGTCCATTTGATTCATTCGATTTCTCGAGAGCGCGATCACAGGAGGCAAGGCGAGCAATTATACTTAGCCGAGCAGCTAATTGGCAACATGGTTTATATCCTGAGAGATTTGAACGATTTTACTCGTATTCGATTTAATGATTACGCCATTCAGTTGAAGTCCACTAATCTCCGAATGGTCATGCTCCATGTGCTTCAGTTGATGCAACTTACATTCGTGAAGAAGAAGATTCAAATAAACGAAAACATATCAAAGCAGCTTTATGTATCGGCGGACGAGCAAGCCCTGACGCAGGTGCTCCTGCGCATGATGACAGAGATTGCTAACGATACCGTAGAAAACAGCCTGTCTATTGAAGCCATGCAGGCTGGAGAGGATATCMTTCTTCATGTGGCGACAACTGGCGTGTCCGTGAGAGCGAACAGGGACCGGCAGCAATCTTCAGGGCTTATGATGACGGTGGAGCTAGTCCAACAAATGAATGGAAGCATAACGTATGAACGAATGGAGAGAGGTATCCGCTTCACGCTCAAACTGGCTTTCAGCGAATTTAAAGAGCCGGTTACAGCAGCGGAATACGAATACAACGTTGAAGCTGCCGTATCCGCAGAAGAACTAGAGCTGGCAACGCTTCTCATTGTCGATGATGATGTGATGCACGCGGAAGTCATGAGGGGCATGCTGAGCGATACGTACAAAATTCGAATTGCTTATACCGCTCAAGAGGCGCTTGACTACTATAGCAGTCACCCGGAAATAGCGATGATGATTATTGACGACATTATTCCCGGCAACATGAATAGTCTCGAATTGTTACAGCAAATCCGTACGCAAGCACCTTTATTGGAGCTGCCGATTATCATGATGATTTCATCCGAATATCCCAAACATATTGAAAAAATATTTGCTTCCGGCGCAAATGATTACATTGTAAAACCTTTCTCGAAAGAGACTTTGATGGCTCGATTGAATGCCGCCGAACAGACGAAACAATCTATGCTGAAAGCGATTGAGTATGAAATGGCCTTTCTGCAAACCCAAATCAAACCGCACTTTTTGTATAACGCGCTCAGCAACATTATTTCATTCTGCTACACGGATGGAGAGCGTGCTGCTCATCTGCTGACGATGCTCAGTTCTTTCCTTCGTTATATATTTGAAACGAGCCGGGACGGACAATTCTCTTCCCTTCAGAAGGAGCTGGAAATTATTGAAGCATATGTAGATGTAGAAAAGGCCAGATTTGGCGAACGGTTAACATTCGCCTGTGACATCGATCCGCTAATTGCCGCCGACAATGTTCTGATTCCTAGTTTGCTCTTGCAGCCTTTAGTCGAAAATGCGATTCGCCATGGTCTATTCGACAAAGAAGGATCTGGACATGTTCAGGTTTCGATCTACTCTCACGAATCTCGCTTGAGCATATGTGTCGCCGATGATGGCGTAGGTATGTCAGCAAAGCAATGCGCCCAATTAATGGGAGGAGAGCCTGCCAATTCCGGCATCGGATTTACGAATGTGCGTCGACGCGTACATGATCTCAAACAAGGCAGCCTGGAGATCAGCTCCTTGCCGGGCAAAGGAACTACCATTCAATTATTAATTCCGATTATGGAGGGACGAGATCATGTGGAAAGTAATTCTCGTTGAGGATGAGAAACCGATTCTGGGACTGCATGCTAGATTGCTGGAAACCTATGGTCCCTTTCAAATTGTAGGCCGTTTCGAATCGCCGTTCGATGCGTTGCAGGAAATACCGAAGCTAGATTTGGACGCGCTCGTGCTGGACATTGAAATGCCGAGAATGACAGGACTTCAGTTGGCCCAAAGCCTAGTGGAAAACGGCATCGACGTGCCTGTGATTTTCACAACCGCTCACCAACAATATGCCGTGCAAGCCTTTCGCGTACAAGCGCTTGATTATATCTTAAAACCGATGACTCCGAATACAGTTAAGCAGTTGGATGAACGCCTTCAGAAATATTATGGCAATAAACCGAAACCGGCCAATAAGCAGGAGCTTTTTGTCCAGCTTTATGGGGAAGCATATGTTAAAAAGGGGGAACAGCTTGCAAAATGGCCTACTCGCGTAACCGAGGAGCTGTTCTACTACTTTCTGCTTCATGAAAATAAATTATGCTTAAAATGGAGAATCATCGATGATATCTGGACGCATGTAGAGGAAAAACGGGCACTCTCCAATCTGTATAATACGATATACCGTATGCGTCAGCTTTTTATGGAGCTGGATGTGCCAATCGTAATCGATCGAATAAATGATGGTTACATCATGAATACCAACAACAGCGTCATCATAGAGCCGAAGGAAATCCAGGATACGCTTCTGCTGGAATCGAAAGGATATTTATGGTCCTATCGTTTAGAATCAACCGTTTAAGTCTGATTACAAAGAGGGACCGGCTCAATGGCCGGTCCTTTTCCTTACAGCTTATTTGAGACGATCTTCCCCGTTTCCCTGTTACCCTATTACTATTTCGAGAAATGTTAAAAAATAGTCGGCACCATTCCCCCATCCATACGGATTGGAGATCCTTTAAACGCCGATGCGTAAGGACTGCATACGAATGTTGTTAGTCTGCCTATCTCACTAGGCTTAATAAATCGCTGTATTTCGGATTGAGGCAGGTTTGCAGCCATAAATTTTTTCTCTTTTTCTGCGAACGTCATATTTTCATCAGCATATATACCGTCAATGATTTGATGCACATTTTCAGAAAGCGTGGGTCCTGGCATGATCGTATTGACTGTAACTTCTGTACCTATTGTTAGTTTGGACAAGCTTTTTGACAATGATAATAGCATTGATTTGGTCATGCAATACTGGGGCATTTGTCCCGAAGGCATGATGGCCTCTTCGCTAGCGATAAAGATGATACGCCCAAAATTGTTTTTCAACATTTTAGGCAAATAAAACTTAGATAAATGATTTGCTGCAAGAACGTTTGTGCGAAAATAGGATTCCCACACTTCGTCGTCAACATCTTCATATTTCATGATTTCATATTTACCCATACTATTTACTAAAATATCGATTTGAGGGTATTTTTCAAATATAGCTTCTCTTTGCTTAGCATATACAATATCGGCTGCAGCATTCTGAGGCGTAGTATCCGGGAACTTCAACTTGATTTCACTCACAGTACGTTCTACTTCATCATCATTTCGGCCATTGATGAGTACATTAACGCCTTCTTTGGCAAGTTCAATGGCGATTGCTTTGCCTATGCCTTTCGTTGATCCCGTAATTAGTGCTGTTTTATTATTTAATCCCATATCCATCATGCATGTCTCCTTCTTATGTTGTGGATAGTGATTATATTAACTTGTATGCGTTGTTCGGTAACTAGCCTATCCCGCCAATGCTCTTGTTTGACACGCCAAAGTGTTCTGCGCGCCAATTCGAAGGAGTATCGCCTTCCCAATTGCGAAAGGCGCGGTAGAAAGAGTTCTGGTCTTCATATCCAATCAAGAAAGCCACTTCCTTAATATCGAGAGAGAGGTCCGCCAAGTACTCTCGCGACTGCTCATGTCTAGCCTCTGTTAACAGATTATTGAAGCTTGTATTTTCACTGCTAAGTCTCCGCTGCAAGGTACGGTCGCTCATACGGAGTTCCCTCGCTACAGCCTGAATGTCCGGACGTCCGCTTGTGAGGCTGCGTTTGATGATCCATTTGACCATCTCGGCAATTGATCGGCCCTGCTTCTGTTCATTCAATGATTGGTCGAGAACGGGAGTCAGAATCTCCAGAAGCTCTTCATTGTACGAGACAAAGGAGCGGTCCAGATCTCTTCGATGCAGTGTCAGTCTGTTACATGTTGCATCGATTCGGACAGGGCAGCCAAAATAAGCTTCAAGCGCCTTCACATCGCCCATGGATTGGGAAAACTCGATATTCCGCGCAGTCAATAGTTGCCCTGTACCTCTGCGTCCAAGCTCTAAAAGAAATGCCAAAGTGAGGCCTACAAGCATTGGCGGACCCGATTGCTCCGAATTGTGCCATTCCAGTTCGATCGTACAGCAATCGGCCTCTTCGGTGATCTGTAATCGTTCAGGAGGGCAAAGTTGTTTGTAACGAGCCATTCGGTTCAAAGCATCGCGGTAGTCACGAGCGTGGTAAGTCGCTAAAACAGTCGGCGGGTAGTGCATTGTCTCATAAGAAGTCGCCAGATTGATAATTGCCTTGGCCGTATCGCCTACGAGATCGGAATAAGCCTGCCATATCGCAGAATATTGGGCAGTGGTCACTTCCGGTTCAGTTATAATAGTAAGCGGTAATCGTGCATGGCGTGCTACTTCGTAGTCGGCAATCATTAAGTGACGTAATCCTGCCCAAAATCCTGGCGAGAGTTTAATCCGATCCGTGATATGAGATTTCATTCGTACGGCACTCCTTTTTATATACGTAGTTCTATGTTCCAGCGCTGTACCCTATCAAGGTTAGCTGCAAAAACCACATCCTCATGCGGATGCGGTTTACATATGGTGGTGGCGAGCGGTTATTTAGGAAATACGAAGGGCTTGCCTTCTCATCCACATCGTCGCAACCCACTTTTCCCCTTTAATGACCGGTGTCCCCGCATGCAGAGTGAAATCGTTTAATTCATGATTGCTGTAAAAATATTCAAAGTAAACGGCCATGCCTTTGTTAGGGAAAACTGACATATTAAGCATGGGGAATGCCGTTTCCCCGCCCTCTTCCACATCATTCAAATACATCACGAGCGTACTAATTCGATTGTTAGCGCTTGCTCGACTCGTTTCTGCGAAGAAATCATAATGTGGTTGATACTCTTGGCCAGGGGTATAGAGCAGAACTTGCAATCCGTCACCGTGCTCGATAGGAATATTCATAATTTGAGAGAAGCGCCTCTCGATTCTTGTAATCGTCTCACTGTCCTCGCAGAACACCCCGCTGCTCGTTCTAATGTGATTGACTGCATGTTCTCCACCTATTTTCGAACGTTGCAATTGATCCCTGGAGTGTTTAATTAGCTCATCGCATTCCTCATCGCTAAGCACATTGCCCAGCACGACTACCAATGGTGCCTCATACTTGGCAAGTATACGAATTTCCCGATCATCCGTCTTGATCGTATTTCCAATATGATCAAATATCGTCAGCTCTTTCTCAGTCGTATCTCCCATCATCGTTATGCAGCCCCTATAGTATGACATTCACCACAGAGTAACATAC
>NZ_JBFRGE010000102.1:0-16999 GCF_052115185.1 Paenibacillus sp. 2TAB19
ATTTTGTGTTTCTTATTTCTTTTTTCTTATTTCGTGTTTCTCATTTCGCTCTTCAAGTATTTTTGTTTATTACTTGTATTCTGTTTTTGCATGCTCCTACGTCCCAGTGTTGCAAATAATAAGTTTCTAGTTTTATTGTTCCCTTTTCATTCCCCCTGCCCCCTGCTCGCTTAATTGCTTCTGTATTTTACGCCTTCTCTATTCCTCATCTCATTGCTTCCCAGCTTAACCGCTGCGATCCTTGTTCATTTTTTTTGCTGCGCACTGCAATTATCTTCTAGTGTTGTCCGTGCCCTTTCCTTAGGAAATTAGATAAGTGAGCTGCTTCCGTTCCTGAGCTAAGGGGAGTGTGATAAAGGATTGAAAAGTATACATAGGATCGGCCCGTTTTTGATTTTGATTACCGCCAGAAGAGATTACCTTACGTCTCACCATTAGATAGGGCTTCATTCATTCCTGAGTTGTAGGGAGAGTGTGATAAAGGCAAAAAAACACCTAATATAGAACGGCTCATATTGATGGGCCGCTCTGTATTAGGTGTTACCACTTCTAATGGCTATGGCTAACAGGGATCTAACTGCGATTATAGAGATAACGCTATTTAAGTATAACCGTGCTGTATGGTGGGATGGATAGATTGTCGTTGGTCAGCGACGCAGTGGGATCAGTTTGGTGTGCGATTGTTGTGAATGAGCCGTATCGGTCCGATGGAGTTAGAATGGCTGACTGGAGCTCGCTTGATAAATTGTGAACGACGAGAACGCGCTCCTTCTGGGTGATTCGGACGTAAAGGCTTAGCTTCGGATTAGCGGACTCAAACGTATATTCGGCGATGGTTCCGTCGCGTAGCGCAGCCTCTTCATTGCGCCACTTAATAAGCTTGCGATAGTGGCTCAGCAACGATTGTTCATCTGTTTGCTGAGCTTGCACCGATATAGCTCCTGCAGAAGTGTTGTGCTCGGAAGTCTCCCAGGTTGTTTGGCCTTCACCACCTTGAGGATCGCTATACCATACCATTGGCTCACGAATCAATTCGTCTGGCTTCGCCCCCTTCATCCCAAGTTCTTCACCGTAATAAATATACGGATTGCCAGGGAGGGTTAATAGAATGGCCGCTGCCATCTTCGCCTGCGATACATTGCCGTTCAGGACACTCATCGGTCGATTCTGATCGTGGTTACTTAGGAACGGTGCATCCACGAAGCTGCCTCCCGATGATTTCTCGTAGACGCTATATGCTCTAGCTAACGAGAAGCCGAAGTCAGCATCTCGCTCATTGGCCGCCGCGCCTAGTATGCGTCCCGCTAGATCAAAGTGGAAGGCGGAGTTAAACGCCTTATCGAAGTAAGGCGCAATGACAGATAATGAATCCCATACTTCACCAATTAAATACGCATCAGCATTTACTTCGTTCAGACCCGAGCGGAACTGCTGCCACCAGGATTGATTAGCCGCCTGCACATCCGGCGTGCTCATCGTCGATGAGAAATCGCCATATATATGCTTGGCCGCATCCAGCCGGAAGCCGTCAACGCCTTGCTTCAGCCAATACTGGCCAATCTTTATCATTTCCTCGCGCACTTTCGGCTCATCGAAATTCAGATCGGGCATGCCTCCCCAGAAGACGCCCAAATATTTGTCAGCTCCGGACTCATGCCAAGGGTTGCCGCCTACAGCGCCATCTGCTTTTACCTTCTCGTCCTTTGTCACGATCTGATACCAATTGCGGTAAGGGCTGGCTGGATCGGCAAGCGCATCCTTGAACCATGGATGCTCGTTGCTCGTATGGTTAACAACCAGATCCATAATGATGCTGATGTCGCGCTTGTGCGCTTCTGCTATTAGATTCTTCAAATCGTCAAGCGTACCGTAATCGGGATTAACAGCGTAATAATCGGTCGTATCATAACCGTGATAGCTTGGAGAAGCAGTGATCGGCATCAGCCATATGCCTCCGACACCAAGCTCTTGCAAGTAATCAAGCTTGGCGGTCACTCCATTCAAGTCTCCAATACCGTCACCATCCGTATCATAGAAGGAACGAACGAATATTTCGTAGAACACTTTCCCAGGCTGCTCATCGACTGCAAGCTCTGTCTGAACTGGCGGAGCAGTGGCAGGTACAGCTGTTTCGGAAACGTTATTCGCGGGGGAATTGCTTGAACAGCCTGTTGTTATCAAAACGGCAGTCAGCAAAAGAGCTGCGGCAAGCCGCAGCCCTCTTTTCATTGAAGCTACTCGTCTCATACCGTCACCCTTTCGAAGCGCCTGATGTAAGGCCCTGAACGAGAAACCGTTGCAACAGCACGAACAGCAGCGTAATCGGAACGGCAATGAGCACAGCGCCGGCAGCAAACATGGTGAAGTTGCTATTTTGATAAGAATTGACTAGATCCCACATACCGACTGCAAGCGTCCACTTCTCCTTCGTACGAAGCACTAGATTGGCGAATATAAAATCTACCCATGCTCCGGCGAACGTAGTAAGTGCGACGTAGATCAGAATTGGGCGACCTAGCGGCAGCATAATGCGGTAAAAGATTTGCAAATGATTGGCCCCGTCGATACGCGCCGATTCGTCCAAACTGCGCGGAATCGTATCGAAGAAACCTTTGATGACAAAACCGTTGAACAATACAGCACCTGCCGCATATACGATAATGATCGCCGCATGTGTATCAAGCAGATTAAGCTGCAGCAAGAAGATGTAAACGGGAATAAGGCTCATGAAACCTGGGAACATACCGAGTACGAGTATGGTCGATAGAATCGTCTGTCTGCCTTTGAAGCGGAAGCGCGACAACGCGTACATACTCACCGTGGACAGTAATGTAGAGAAGATCATCGACAACGTCGCAATCTTCAATGTGTTCAGATACCATCTGCCGTACTGAAATACTTTGGAGTGAAACAGCTCGTAGTAATGATCAAACGTGATCGTTTTTGGAAAAAAGGTAGCGCTGTACAACGACGTGCCTGGTCTAACGGAAGAAACGAGAACCCAAAGAGCAGGATAAATACAGCAGATCGCAATCACGATAAGAAATAGATAGCTAAGCGTCAAGCGTACGCCCTTGGTCATTGGATCATATCCTCCTCTTTAAATGATTTCGTCCGGCGGTAGTTGATGATCGAGAACGATGCAATAATGATGAAAATAATGATGCCAATTGCAGATGCCATATTGAACTGGCTGTTGTTAAGCGTCAATTTGTAGAGCCATGTGACGAGCAAGTCAGTACTGCCCGCATACTGATAATCGCCGTTAACCGGATTACCGTTCGTCAGCAGGAAGATCAGATTGAAGTTGTTAATATTGCCCGCGAACTGAGTAATAAGAATCGGCGCTGTCGTGAATAACACGAACGGCATCGTGACGATACGGAACTTTTGGAATGCGGATGCGCCATCAACGTCGGCAGCTTCGTAAAGATCCTTAGGAATGGCCGTCAATACCCCCATGATTAAAACCATAGACACCGGAATACCTACCCACATATTAACGACGATCGCGGTCACCTTCGCCCAGAACGGATCGGTCAACCACGGTAGTCCGCCAAGTCCGAAGCTGGACAAGTAATTATTGATCGGCCCGAATTCTCCGTTAAATAAATTTCTCATGATAAGCAGCGAAATGAGCTGCGGAATGGCATAAGGAAGAATGAATATCGTCCGCCATAGCTTCTTGAACTTCATATCCTTCTGTTCAATGATTAGCGCAACGAACAGACCGCCGAAGTAGCAAGTGATCGTAGCTACGACCGCCCATATAATCGTCCAAGTAAATACGCCTAGAAATGTTCTGCTCCAGGTCTTGAGACTAAGCAAATCGATAAACGTCTGAAAACCGACCCAGTCAACCAGCTTGGCTGGCGGAATATGTTGAGGCATCGAGTAATTCGTGAACGAGAGCAGTACCATGAATATAATTGGCATAATGGTCAGAAACAGTACGCCCATCCCCGGCACTGCCAGCATTAACAACGGGAACTTACGATCCGTGACGTATGCCAGCGTTTCTCGGAAGGTAGCGGATGTCCCGCCATCGTCCCTGTGCTTCCCCGTACGATACGCGTCGCGAATATTCATAATGTAAATGATGAGAAATACGACAAAAAGAAAAATAGCTATAAGTCCGTCTATTAACAAAAATATCGAATGATCGCCTTTAATTGGCTCATACATCTTGCCGACTTTCACAAATCCGCCCGTCTTCTCGCCGAGCGTCACAATTCCCCAAATGGCTTGGGCCAAATTCGGTATGAAGTATCCGAGCGAGCCGGCGCAAGTGATCAGCAAAATAAGTCCCTTCCAATATTGCCGGTTATATAGCTGTCCAAGTCCCATGAATAGTCCGGACAAAACGGCCGCGGTGTTGCGATGACGATTCATACCGCCTGGCTCCCTTCCATGATGTTCACCCGCCGAAGCATTCTTCGGCGGGCGAACGATCATTCCTGTTATTGTTTATTTCGTTGCGCCGGAGTTGGCATCTTTAATTTGTTGTACCGCATTGTCGAGCGATGTTTTTGGATCTGTGCCTTTGTCCCAAATGTCGGAGAGCGCTGCGCCAACTGGCGTCCAAACGTTACCCATCTCTGGAATCGAAGGCATAGCTTGCGAATTAATGAACTGTGCCGCGAATGCACTCGAAATTTCATCCGCCTTGAACGTCGGATCTCCCATTGCTTCCTTGTTAGCAGGAATAGCGCCTGTTGCTGCGAAGTCTTTCAGCTGATTTTCTTTGTTCGATACGAAGCTTGCGAATAGTTTCGCAGCGTTCGGATATTTCGTGAATGTGTTAACATACCATGCTTTAACGCCGGAGAACGATATAGCAGGCTTGCCATTAATCGTTGGCAGTGGAGCTACGCCAAAGTTAATGCCTAGGTTTTTGAAGTCGCCTACTTTCCATGGACCGGTAATCGTCATTGCGAGCGATTTATCTTGGAATTTGCCTTGGATGATGTCGGCCGAAGCATCGCCGGAGTTGATCGGCAAAATTTGTTTCAATACTTGGTAAGCTTTCAAACCTTCTACAGCACCGTCGTTGTTCAAACCGATGTCTGCTGCATCTTGACCATTGCTGCCGAATACATAACCGCCGTTGGAGGAGAAGAAGATATAGTTAAAATAGAAGTTTCCAAGTTCCCACATGAGCGTATACTTTTTGGTTGCTGCGTCATTGAAGGTTTTGGAGAACTCCATAAGCTCTTCGAATGAAGCCGGCGGCGTTTGAACAAGGTCCTTGTTGTAAAATAAGCCGTATGTCTCAACGGAACGCGGGTATCCGTACAAAATACCGTCAACCGTTACTGCATTAACAGCAGCTTCAGCGTTGTTAGCGATGGTTTGATCGCCGTAGAAGTCGTTCGGCATAACAAGACCGGCTGCAATCGCTTTACCTAGGTTGTCATGCGGAAACGTTACAACGTCAGCGCCGATATTTGCTGGACCATCCGTAGTCAGCTTGCCAACTTGGTCCGGCGACTCTACTTCTTCGATTTTTACTGGAATGTTGTACTGAGCCGTGAATTCTTTGGCGATTTCTTCAAGCACGGTGCGTTGGTTTTTGCTATCCCATACAAGAAGCGATGCGCCTTCTTCTGGAACGATATCCGTTGATTCTTCTACTGCCGGAGGCGCTTCTGTTGCGGCACCTGCGTTATTCGCTTTGTTCTCTGTGTTGGTACCGCTGTTTGCATTCTCCGTTTTGCCTCCGTTATTCGTGCCTCCACATGCAGATACGATAAACAGGGCAACGATTAAAGACGTCACAAACCATTTTTTCATGCGTAAAAATCCCCTTCCATAATGTGTTTGCTGTACTTCTGAATTGCACGCCCTACTATTTCGCCAGTTATCTCCTTGCACAAGATGCGCAAACGTTTGTACAAGTTTTGAGAAAAAACGACGTAAAGAAGCATTTTTGCTGTTTTACAACGTTGTTTTGGCGATTTTCAAGTAATGTAAGCGCTCTATTCGTGTACCCATCATACAACAGCGGATTACCTTTGTTAAAACGTTTGCACAGTTCGTTCTATCGAGAAAATAAATTGATTTCTTCGATTTTCGTCGTTTTTCTTTGTTTCTATTAGTTTTTCACGGATTTTGTAGCGCTTTCCTAAGATATATATTTACTTTTGAGCAACAATTGCATTAGGATAAATGATATAGCACAAACGATTGCGCAATGGGGGCAGAAGTCATTATGGTAACCATTAAAGATATTGCAAAAGTCGCCGGGGTATCCCCTTCAACGGTATCCAGGGTCGTCTCCAACCACCCTAGAATAAGCAAAGAAACTTCACAAAAGGTCAAACGAATTATGGAGGAAATGGGCTATCATCCTAATGTCATGGCCAAAAGTCTCGTTTCCAAGACGACGCAAACGCTTGCGATCGTGCTCCCCCGCCCTGCCGAAGAATTGTTCCAAGACTTCTTTTTTGGTGAATTGCTTCGCGGTATATTGACGCAATCCACGAGGGCTGGCTACGATATGCTGCTTACCGCCGCAACCTCGCCTCATGATGAAACGGAAACAGTGTCCCGCCTTGTGTTCGGCAGACGGGTTGACGGTATTATTTTACTATCGTCGAGGGTTAACGATCCTCTGATCGATATGCTCGATAAGCATAAGTTCCCTACCGTCCTTATCGGTAGAACCGATGAGCATCCGAACATCCTGTCTGTGGACAATAACAATGAACAGGCAGCTTATGATGCAACACAGCATCTTATCGTGCAAGGACATGAACGTATCGGCTTCGTCAGCGGACCGCCGATGCTTACCGTCGCTCGCGACCGGATGCAGGGCTACCAACGCGCGCTTCGCGAGGCGGATCTTCCGTTCCGCTCCGAATGGGTCGTTGAGGGTGAGTTCCTGCAACAAAGCGGTTATCGCGCCATGTCATTCCTTATGGGCTTACCTGAGCGGCCAAGCGGCCTTGTCGTTATCGACGACGTTGTCGGCTTCGGCGTTCTACGCGGCTTAACTGAACTGGGCTACAAAGTCCCGGATGATCTAAGCCTCGTCAGCTTTAACAATATTGCGCTGTCCGAGCTAGCCCAACCGCCGATCAGTTCCATCGATATTGGAACGTACCAGCTCGGCTATACCGCTTCGCAAATGTTAATTCGCCTTATCCAGGAAGAGAGTGTACATCAACAACGGATGATTATCCCTCATCGGTTAATCGTACGCGAATCATCTATCCATACCGTCGCAAAAAGGAGCTGAATTTATGAATACAAACAAGCCTTATCTTATCGACGCTATAATCGGCAACTCCAAAATGCTCGCTTCGCTTGGCCGTACGGGCAGACTGTACCGCCTCTGGTGGCCGAACATCGACATGCCTCAGCATGTCGATGCCATGCGTACCGGCATCAAGCTGCTGGACAATTCCTCCGTATCATGGTTCGACAGCGAGACAGACGGCTGGAAACACGAAATCGCCTATGTTCCAAAAACGAACATTGTTAGCATCGGAGCTCGTTCTGAGCTACAGCCGATACAAGTGGAAAGCTTGCACTTTGGCGTTCCTGAACAAGACATACTTGTACGAGAATACCGTTTTACCAATACGAGCGAAGCAGCTGTTTCATTTGAATTTATCGTGCATTCCTCCTTCCTAGTCAGCGAAAATCGTTTGTACAATACGACGACCTTCAACGCTACTGCTGACGCTTTAATTCATTTTAGACATACGTACTTTTTTGCGCTTTCGAGTGCAAACGTGTGCACAAAGTTCCAAGCGGGACTAGGCTGGGATTCCGTTCAAGAGGGACAGCTTGCCGGCAACGCCATTGATATGCGCCCGGACGGAGCGCTATCATGGCGGATTGAGCAGCTTAAAGCCGGTGATTCTGTATCCATTCCGCTTTATATTGCGGCTGGACGCGATGAGGCTAGTTCTCTTGCTCAACTGGAAATAGCGAAGTCTAAGGACAGCTCCGAATGGGTTAATGAAACGTCTGACTATTGGCGTCAATATTTAGTAGCTGCTGCTCCCTCCCCGGTCGCTAATGAAGATATGACCGACTTATATGAACGATCCGTTCTTATGTTTAAGCTGATGGCTGATCATCAGACGGGAAGCATCATTGCCGCTCCCGAGTTCGACGAGACATTCTCCCGCTGCGGCGGCTACTCCTATTGCTGGGGAAGAGACGCGGCGTTCATTACGACTGCGCTCGATAAGGCGGGGCTTGGCGAGCTATCTGATCGTTTCTATGCTTGGACGCTTACTTCTCAATCGCCGGACGGCTCTTGGCAGCAGCGTCATTATCATGATGGCAGTCTCGCTCCTTCCTGGGGCTTGCAAATTGACGAAGGCGCATCTATTCTATGGGGCATGTGGCAGCATTACTTGGAGGGTCACAATATTGAATTCGCCAAGCAAGTATGGCCGGCTGTCCAGAAAGGCGCCAGCTTCCTAGCCAGCTTCCTCRATCCGGAATCAGGATTGCCAAGACCAAGCATTGACCTGTGGGAGGAGCGCGAAGCTTCCCATACCTATTCTTCAGCCGCCGTATATGGCGGGTTGACCGCCGCTGCTAGCTTCGCCCATCTGCTGGGCGATAATGAGATCGCAGAACAGTGGTCGTCTGCCGCTAAGCAGATCTCTTCTGCTATCCTTGAGAACGGATGGAATGAGGAGCGCAGCAGCTTCTATCGCGGCTTAAACATTACGGTTGGCTCATCCGCATACGAGGAAGCAGTCGCATCGGGCGAGGATGCTTCCATCGTCGAGCTCGACAAAGGCTACCGTAAATATACGCTGCGGCATGATCCGATAATCGACATCAGCCTTCTAGGCATATCGATTCCGTTCAACGCCGTGCCTAAGGATCACGACTATATGCAGCGTACTGCCGATTCGATTGAAGCGGCGCTTACCGTGCCGGGTGTAGGCGGCATTAAGCGTTACGAAAACGATCATTACATCGGCGGGAATCCGTGGATTCTTACGACGCTTTGGCTGGCACATTATCGCATCCAAACTGGCAGCTTGGATAAGGCGAGGGAACTGCTGCAATGGTCAATTGAGCACCGCACCGAAACAGGCTTATTGCCTGAGCAGGTAGACAAGGAAACAGGCGCAACCGCTTGGGTCGTGCCGCTTACATGGTCGCACGCCATGTACGTATTAGCGATCTTTATGCTGGCGGAAGCTGAAGAGAAAGAAGCAGCCGCCCAGCAATTGCAAGGAACTAACACGCTATAAGTCAATTGACGCGAAAACGGAAGAGAGCTGATCTCTTCCGTTTTTTTGTATGATATGCATTGACAATTTCCTTTTAGTTTGTAAAAATTATAAAAAAGGAATTGATCTAAATATTTGCGGATGGTTAGTTATATTAGTCTACATTAGTTAAATAGATGTATGGATTTCCCATTAGCTACAAACACTACTTTTCGGAAAGGATGATCGAAATGAATACGATACAACAACATTTGAACCGTCAAATTGCCAACTGGAGCGTCCTGTACATTAAGTTGCACAACTACCATTGGTATGTGAAAGGCCCGCAATTTTTCACCTTGCATGAGAAATTCCAGCTCTTCTACGAAGAAGCCGCACTGCATGTTGACGAAATAGCTGAGCGCCTGCTTGCCGTGAAGGGCCAGCCGCTAGCGAGAATGAGCGACTACCTATCAGCCGCAAGCATTAAGGAAGCGTCCGGCGACGAAACAGCCGAGCAAATGGTCGATCAATTGATCGCCGACTTCACCATAATTATTGGTGAGCTGAAGGAAGGTATGGAAGCTGCTCAAGCTGCAGGCGACGAAACAACCGCCGATATGCTGCTCGCAATCCATACGACGCTTGAGAAACATGTGTGGATGCTGAGCGCATTTAACGGAAGATAACTTGGATTGTCGTTTTGACATGATGTATTAGAAAAGCGGATGAGCTTAGGCTCATCCGCTTTTCTCTTCATTATTTAGACAAACTTGACTATGCAGCTCCCGAGTTTTTGTTCGCCCCAAAAAGCTTCCAAAGTGTCGCCATCTGCCAGTGCGGCTACGCCAGCAGGAGTGCCGGTATAAATGATGTCCCCCGCTCCAAGGCCGTAGTTCGTTCCTATAAACTCAATGAGAGTAGCAATATCGAAGATCATATCGGCAGCTTGGCCTCGCTGTGCCTCTTGGCCGCTGCGAATGAGCGTAAAGGTTTGCTGTTCGATTCCGGCTTGACCGGGATAATCGATCCACGCTCCGAGCGGCGCTGAACCTTTGAAGCCTTTGGCAGGAAGCCAAGGCTCGCCTTTCGCCTTAATCTTCGACTGTACATCTCGTAATGTCAGATCGAGTCCAAGCGTCATGCCGCTGATGATCTCGTCTGCATGGATGCCAGGCTCGTAGTCACGCCCGATTCGAAGAACAATCTCCAATTCAAAATGAATCTCGCCTACACCGTTCGGCAGTTCAACAATGTTGCCATTCATAGGAGCAAGCGCATGTGTTGGCTTTGTAAATACCATAGGGGATGGCGGAACAGCGTTCCCGAGCTCCAATGCGTGCAGCCGGTAATTGCGGCCAATGCAATAGATGTTGCGAATATCGTTAGCGCTCATGGTTGAGTGAGCCTCCCTTTATTTGTTCTGTGTGGCGATCTTCTCCGCCAATTCATTCAGTTCCGTCCAGCGATCCATCAGTTGCTCCAGCTTCTCTTCCAGCTGCTGCTGCTCGGCGGCCAGCTCCTGCAGACGCACCGAATCGCTGCTAGCAGCTTCCATATGCTCGGCAACCTTTGCTAGCTCTGCTTCAGCCGCTTCTATCCAGCCGTCGATCTGCTCGTAATCCTTCTGCTCTTTGTACGACATCTTCAGCGCCCGTTCCTTGCTGCCTTGCTTGGAGGTTTCCTCAGATTGCGGCGTTCCCGCTGCCTTCGATGACGATTTGGAAGATCCAGCAGCTGATCCGGCAGATGCGGCCGATCCTGCCCCGTCCCGCTTCGCGATCGTCTCCTGATAGTCCGAGTAATTGCCCGTGTGATGCGTAATAACGCCCTCACCCTCGAAGGCAATAATTTTGTCAACCGTCCGATCCAGGAAGTAGCGGTCATGGGAGACAACAAATACGACGCCCGGGAAATCGTCCAAATAGTCTTCGAGAACGGTCAGTGTCGCTATGTCGAGATCATTCGTCGGTTCGTCGAGCAGCAGCACGTTTGGTGCGTTCATAAGTACTCTCAGCAGCTGCAAGCGGCGTTTCTCGCCGCCGGACAGCTTCGCGATCGGCGTCCATTGCATTGTCGGCGAGAACAAGAACCGCTCCAGCATTTGCCCAGCGGAAATGAGCGAGCCGTCAGCCGTCTTTACCTGCTCGGCATCCTCACGAATGTATTCGATGACTCTTAATGACTCGTTCATTTCTTCATGCTCTTGTGAAAACCAGCCAAGCTTCACTGTCGGCCCAATATCAAYGGTCCCTTCATCGGGCATAAGCTTCCCGGCAATCAGCTTCAGCAGCGTCGACTTGCCGCTGCCGTTGCGGCCAACGATGCCGATCCGGTCCTCCGGTACGGCAATGTAGCTGAAGTCGCGAATCAACTTGCGACTGCCGTAGCTCTTCGCCACATCTTCGATCTCCACGATCTTACGTCCGAGTCTAGAGGATGCAACCGATACATCGAGCTTGCCCCCAGCCTGCTTCGGGGCATCTGCCTTCAGCGCCTCGAAGCGGTCAATACGAGCCTTCTGCTTCGTCGTCCGCGCTTTCGCACCACGGCGAATCCAAGCAAGCTCATTGCGCAGCAGGTTCTGACGCTTCGACTCGGAAGCAGCCTCCCGCTCCTCGCGCTCCAGCTTCAGTTCAAGGAAACGGCTGTAGTTGGCTTGGTAGAAATGCGCCTTTCCCTTATCTAATTCAATTACCCGATTGCTGACGCGATCGAGGAAATACCGATCATGCGTAATCATAAGCAGCGCGCCGCGCCGCTTCTGCAGCATGCCTTCCAGCCAAGCGACGGAATCGTTGTCGATATGGTTCGTCGGCTCGTCCAGAATAAGCACGTCGGACGGCTGCAGCAGCGCCGCAGCCATCGCGACCCGCTTGCGCTGTCCGCCGGAGAGCGTGCCAACCTTCGCTTCATAGTCATAAATACCGAGCTTCGAGAGCGCGACCTTCGCGTCGCTCTCCAATTGCCAAGCATCCAGCTCATCCATCTTCTGATTCGCTGCAATCAACTGCTCCTGAAGCGCCGTGTCGTTCGGCTTTCGTTCAATAGCCTCCATCGCCGCGGCATAAGCCCGCACGGCGCGAAGCTGCGGCGACTGGCCGCCGAGCACATGCTCCAGCGCCGTCTCTTCCGGTTCGAATGCCGGGTCCTGCGCCAGCATTCGAACTGTGACACGCCCGCCGATTGCCACAGAACCGGCATCGGCAGGCTCTATTCCGGCAATGACCTTCAGGAAGGTCGATTTGCCGGTACCGTTCACGCCGATAATGCCTACTTTATCGCCGTCTTCAAGTCCGAACGTCACGTCCTCGAATAACAGCTTCTCGCCATAGCTTTTCGTTATATGTTCAACCGATAATAAATGCATAAGACAAACCTACTTTTTTCGTTATTAGAAATAGGCTGCTGCTTGCTGTGCAACCATTCGTATCATACCATAATCGGACACGATCTTCACTTCGAAATGGATGTTGGCGCTCCTATYATCGCCACTGCCCGGGATGCCGATATAATAGGTATATGAGAGGAGTGATTCTGCATGAATAACCCCTATCTGTTCATCTTCACCGGCACAAGCGGCTCTGGGCGCAAGACGTCCGCACACCGCGCTCTGCAAGGCAGCGGCATCGTTCATATTCCTTCCTTCACAGACCGTCCGCCGCGCAATAAAGAGCGCCCCGATGCCGACTACCGCTACGTAACCGAGCAGCAGTTCGATAGCTTGTACCATAATGATTTTTTCGCGGAATTTGTTCGCATCGATCATCACCGCTACGGCATCGGCAGACGCGACCTCGATCAAGCGATGAACAGCGGCAACAGCGTCTACATTATTTTGAACAGCGAAGGCACTGAACGCATTCGCAGCCTGTATGGCGAACGCGCCGTACGCATCTTCATTTATACGGATAAGCAAACCGTATCCGAACGTCTCGAGAGCAAGGGAACAAGCTTCGAGATCATGGACAACTATTTGAGCCACTACACGGAAGAAGTGGCTTACCGCAAACATTGCGAGCACATTATTGAAAATATGACGATTGATCGAACCGTCGAACAAATAAAAACGATTGTGAGCCGTTATCTCGGCTCGGAATCGTGACGTTTGCCGATCACGGTACGGACACAAGAAAGCCGGGTGCAGACTCCTTATGGAGCAGTACCCGGCTTCTTTTTGTACAAGGCTATTCGTTAGCGCTTGCCAATCATATTCTCAGGACGAACGAATTCGTCGAATTGCTCAGACGTCAGCAGGCCGCTTGCAATAGCGGACTCCTTCAGCGTAAGGCCTTTCTTATGGGCGTTCTTCGCGATTGCGGCCGCGTTCTCATAGCCGATATGCGGGTTGAGCGCGGTTACGAGCATTAGCGACTGATCCAAGTTGCGCTTGATAACCGCTTCGTTCGGCTCAATGCCGACCGCGCAGTTGTCGTTGAACGATACCATGGCATCAGCCATAAGCGCGACCGATTGCAGGAAGTTATAAATAATGACCGGCTTGAACACGTTAAGCTCGAAGTTGCCTTGGCTTGCCGCCATGCCGATCGCTGTATCGTTGCCGATGACTTGGCATACAGCCATTGTAATTGCTTCGCTTTGGGTTGGATTAACTTTGCCCGGCATGATGGAGCTTCCTGGCTCGTTCTCAGGAATAACGATTTCGCCGATGCCGCAACGCGGGCCGCTTGCCAGCCAGCGAACATCGTTCGCAATCTTCATAAGGTCAGCCGAAAGCGCCTTGATCGCACCATGCGTGTACACGATTTGGTCATGGCTTGTAAGCGAGTGGAACTTATTGGCTGCCGTAATGAAGGTTTTGCCTGTCAAAGCAGTTACTTCTTCGGCTACCGCTACCGCGTAGTCCGGATGTGCATTAAGGCCTGTACCTACTGCCGTGCCGCCGAGCGCCAAGTCGCGCATCGTTTCTACGCTTTGCACGAGCATCGCGCGCGTACGGTCAAGCATCGAATACCAGCCGCTAATTTCTTGGCCAAGCGTAATTGGCGTCGCGTCTTGCAGATGCGTACGGCCGATTTTCACCAAATCAGCGAACTTCTCCGACTTCGCGCGAAGCGTTCCGTTCAACAGGTCAAGCGCGGGCAAGAGGCGATCTTCAAGCGCGATAACGCCGGCAATATGCATCGCTGCAGGGAATGTATCATTGGAGCTTTGGGAGCGGTTCACGTCGTCATTTGGGTGAATGCGAGCTTCGCTGCCTCTCTCCTGAAGAATTTGGTTGGCGCGGTTCGCAACAACCTCATTCACGTTCATGTTCGTTTGCGTGCCGCTGCCTGTCTGCCATACGACGAGCGGGAAATGCTCATCCCATTTGCCAGCCAATACTTCGTCAACCGCTTCGCCGATAACAGCCGCTTTCTCTGCATCGAGTACGCCTAGTTTATTGTTGGCAAACGCGGAAGCTTTCTTAATAATAGCCATCGCATAGACGACTTCGATCGGCATGCGCTCTCCGCTGATTTTAAAGTTTTGCAGGCTGCGTTGCGTTTGTGCGCCCCATAGCTTGTCTGCAGGAACTTTAATCTCACCCATTGTGTCCTTCTCAATCCGATAATCCATTCGCCTAACGACTCCTTTTGATCTATGATTGGTCTCTCTTAAACAGTCCTGTTTCTGTTATAACGCTATTCGCCGTCAGAAGCAAGCTTGCCAGCGCTGTTTAGCTCCGTTGCAGCCTGCCATCCTTCGTGGTCATGGGGATAAATACAGCCCTTTCCTCCGTCAGCTTGTTCGGAGCATGAATAGACAACATCAGTTGCCCCTCGAACGTGCGGAACAGCATGCCGTGACCGCCGTCCTCCGCGAATAAAGGCGTTTCGTCCTGCAGCCATGGCCCTTCAATCTTTCCCGACTCCGAACGGGCAATGCCAATCGCATAGCCGGTCTTCGAGCCGCTGGACCAAAGCATGTGCAGCCCCCCATTCTCCGTATGGTACAAGTATGGACCGTCCGTCACATAGTTCGAAGAGTCCTTGCTCGCAGCCGACCATGGCGCCTGCGAAGCCGTGAACAATAAGATCGGTTCGCCAGCCGCCTCTCGGAGATCGTCCGTCAGTGGAATCGCGCACATTTTGCCATCCTGTACCTGAATCCATTCATGACAGAACACCATCCACGGTTTGTTGTCTGCGTCCACGTAAAGTGTTCCATCCAGACACTCCCAATCCTCCGGCGTGACCGGCTTGTCCGTCAACGTGCGGAACGGTCCAAGCGGATGCTCAGCGACGAGCACCTGCGTACCGCGGCAGCGATCCTCCGACTTGAAAGAAGCGAACATATAATAACGGTCATTGTACGCATAGACCTCCGGCGCCCAAAAATTCCGGTCCGCCCAAAAATCCGGCTCTGGACGAAACGCCTCGTAAGGCCCTTCCCAGTTATCCAGATCTCTGCTGCTGTAGACGTCGAAGCCCGTACCCGGGCCGCCCCATGTATTGAGATCGGTCGAACCGTACATATAATACAAACCATCGTCTTGAATAGGCAATATAAAAGGGTCCCGAATTCGGATTTGCTCACGTTTCAGCATGACGTAATTCTCCTCTTCAACTATATATGTATACAAAAGCGCCACTCGGAGTTTGTTGCCCCTATGGCGCTTATTATTTCTATTTGCTGCTAAAGGCCTTTCGCTTCGCGATAAGCAGCGATATAGGCTGCTGCCTTCTTCTCGATCAGCGAGAAGTCGCCCGTCTTCACTGCATCCTTCGTCAAGTCGGAACCAATTCCTACCGCAACAGCTCCGGCCTTGATCCAGTCCTTCAGGTTATCAAGCGATACGCCGCCCGTTGGCATAATGTTCGCTTGCGGCAACGGCCCTTTGATCGATGGAATGACGCTTGGAGAGTAGAGGTTGCCCGGGAACAGCTTCACCACGTCAACGCCCAGCTCAAGCGCGCTTTGAATTTCGTGAATCGTCATTGTGCCTGGCATAACGGGAATCGCATAACGGTTGCAAAGCTTAATCGTGTCCGGGTTTAACGCCGGCGCAACCACATATTCGGCGCCTGCCAATATCGCTGCGCGAGCCGTCTCCGGATCAAGCACCGTGCCCACGCCAATAATAGCGAAGTTATCCGCATCAGGCGATACATCGCTCGAGTATTCCTTCGATAATTGCTCAATTGCGCGGAGCGCGAATGGAACGGTCATCGTAATCTCAATCGCTTTAATGCCGCCTTTGATTGCACGGCGCGCCATTTCTGCTACTTCCTCTGGGGAGTCTGCGCGCAATACGGCTACAACACCCGCTTCTGTAAGCTGCTGCAGCACCTTAAGCTTCTTCATCCTGTTAGCCCCTTTTCCCTTTGTGTTCCTATTTGTTCGAAAATGTTCGTTCCATTGCCCATTATAGGCGGTTTAGAGCAAATCTTCAATCTTTGTTCGGTTTCGTATAATCGATTTCCAAAAACTTCTCCACTTCCGTTACCCAGCGTTCTTGAACGAATTGCTGGTGAAGCGGATGCTCGTTGTACGAATCATAATCGGCCTGACTCGCGAACTCCATGGCGAAGCCGTAATCATAGTCGTTTTTCGCACTAACCTGGTTATAGACGTGGAAGCCCGAGACAACCGGAATCGAAGTCAATATCCGTTCCCCATCCGCTAGAAACTGGCGTGCCGCCTCTGAACCTTTCTCATGCTTCAAACTAAAAATAACCGAATGCAATATCCACTGCTTATTCGTTTCCGACATCGATATCTCTCCTCTAATCTAGCTAATTTATAGTTTTAAAATACCATAAATAGGCTGGCGAGAGCTAGCTTCGCACAGACTGAATATACAGCCA
>NZ_JBFRGE010000103.1:0-16856 GCF_052115185.1 Paenibacillus sp. 2TAB19
TTGTGGATGAATAAAAGGTTGTAGTTGTTTCAGCTGAGATAGCGGTAGAAGATACCCATTAACCAGCTCTAGCCCCGTAGGCATGTGATTTTTTGCTGGAGATTGCCAACCTGACTCAAGAAGGAGCTCGTTTGCAGCTGTATCTATGTTAAACTCCCAAGGGGAGAACATTCTAACATGGTTCCAACTGAGTACAGAGGATGCGATATGAGTACCTTTTTCAAATAAAATAAATGGCATGTTTCTCTTTACGAGTTGTGCAGCAGCAGCTAATGCTACTGGTCCGCCACCGATAATAGCTGTTGGTAATTCTGCATTCATTTTTATTTACTCCTTGGATTTTACTTGCAAATTGCAAATATAAGATAAAATGTATACCTCCATTATTTTGGAGGCACACAACATGTTGCAGATTTTTGCATAGCTTCATTAAATAATTGAATGGAGCGAAGTACCGTTTCTCGTTCAAACTCACTCATTGTTGATAAGACGCCATTCAGTTGAGCATTTACGGTAAGGTTAATTGCATTTTCAACACTTAACCCTTCAGGCGTCAGGGATAGAATATTAATTCGTTGATCAGAATGATGGGGAGTTTTCTTTACTAATCCTTTATCGGTCAAGGTTTTAACTTGTCTGCTGAAAGTGGTAATGTCCATTCCTAGAGCGCCTGCAATTTCCTGCATGGAGGGATTATGCTGACGATTAATTTCATATAGGATATGGCTTTGTACAAGTGACACCTCTTGGCCGCAACAGGAATCGCAGCATTGTTCATTTAACAAACCAAAATTCCGGGACAAGATCTGAAACATATTCCTTACGTTTTCCATTTGTATGACCTCCTGAGCCAGTTATACCATTTATATTTGCAAAATGCAAATAAAAAGTTGTGATCGATTTTACAATTTCTGCGACTTTTTTATACAAATCAGCAGTAGCCCATACCTGTCTAATAAGCTGCTGCCGTACCTGCAAGGTTCTTGACCAGTTTATTATGGCAAGAACTATCCTAGGCTCCGTAGAGTAAAAGCTAAGTATGATCCGACAAATGTATTTAATAATCCTCAGAGTATTCCACCGGCATAATCGAGACTCTAATTAAGCGGAGAGTATAAAAGTGGAAAAGTCGCGTAATCTCGCGGCTTTTTTATTTGATTCAAATCATATTAACATTATCTAATATGATGGAGTATAATACATATTAGAATCGGATAATATGACGGGGGTAAATATGAAACAAGACCTGTTAAATACAAAAGTGAAGTTTATTCGCGGGTTTGGAGATAAGACGCGCATTCAAATTCTAGAATGTATACAGAATTCGGAGAAGACCGTATCTCAAATCATCGAGGAAGTCCAGGCAAGTCAATCGAGCGTTTCCCAGCATTTAGCTTGTCTCAAGGAATGTGGACTCATCACGAATAGGCAGCACGGAAAGTATATCTATTATAGCTTAAGCAGCGAGAAAATTAGACTTCTCCTAACCATGATCGATGATGTGTTTGCGGAAGTCCAAACAGAAGTAGCGTGTTGTGACCGACATTTCGAAAAGGTTGAGGAGTGATTGTCGTGTCAGATAAAGAACTTAAGTTCAAAAAAGAGCTAATAGTCATGCCGGTCAAAACTTACAATATCCAAGGCATGGATTGCAGTTCCTGTGCTCTTACTCTTGAAAATCATTTAAGACAGAATCCAAGTGTCAAAAACGTCTCTGTAAACTTTTCTACAGCAAAAATGCACATCGAGCACGAAAATAGTATTGAGGATATTATTAAGGAAGTTGGTAAAACAGGCTACAAGGCTACACTTTCATCAAAAAATAGAACCACACCCATAGAACAGCGACAAAATCATCAACCTGCAATGATTTTATCAGGGGTTCTACTTCTACTTGGGTTTATTAATGCTCAATTGAATAATGACTCGATGCTAACTACGATATTGTATGCTTGTTCTGTCGCCATTGGCGGCTACAAACCAGCTAGAAGTGCATTTTACGCTGTTAAAAGCCGATCGTTAGATATGAACGTTCTCATGACAATAGCTGCAATAGGCGCTGTACTAATTGGTGAGTGGTTGGAAGGGGCAACTGTTGTTTGGCTGTTTGCATTGGGGAATTCGCTGCAAACAAGTTCTATCGAACGAACGAGAAATTCAATTAGAAGCTTATTCGATTTGACGCCTCCAATCGTGTGGGTAAAACGCAATGATGAACTATTTCAAGTACCAGTCGATGAGATTCAGATAGGCGAAGTTATTACCGTGAGGCCTGGCGATAGGGTAGCTCTAGATGGAGAAGTGGTCTCCGGATTTTCAATGGTTAATCAAGCGCCTATAACCGGTGAATCAATCCCTGTCGAGAAACAAGCGGGGGATACTGTATATGCAGGTACAATTAACGAACATGGCACATTGGATGTTAAGGTAACAAAGCATGTTGAAGACACGGCCATCGCCAACATTATTCATCTAGTCGAAGAGGCGCAAGAGCAGAAAGCTCCTGCACAAGCTTTAGTTGATAAATTTGCAAAGGTATATACACCAATAGTTTTTGTTCTTGCCTTAGTGACGATTGTATTGCCACCGATTCTTGGGATGGGATCATGGTCAGAATGGTTTTATCGTGGTTTAGAATTGCTCGTTGTGGCATGCCCTTGCGCACTGGTCATTTCAACTCCCGTAGCGATCGTATCTGCTATTGGCAATGCCGCGAAAAATGGGGTGCTAATTAAGGGAGGGACGTCCCTTGAAACAGCCGGAGGATTAAGCTCCATCGCTTTTGATAAAACAGGAACACTGACAGAAGGTAAACCTAAAGTAACGAGCATCATTACGTATGGAATTGAAGAAAATGAATTGTTGTCTATCGCACGAACGTTAGAAGAGAATTCGTCCCATCCAATTGCACAAACCATCGTTCGGTATGCCAAAGACAAGGGAGTATCTATACAAATTGGTAGGGAATTCACCAATATTGTTGGCAAGGGAGTTAAGGGTCATATCTCCGGAATTGAGTATTTTGCCGGAAATTTAAAGTTGTTTAAAGATTTAGAGATCCCTATTACTCATATCGAAGAACAAGTTGAGCAGCTACAGAGCAGCGGTCATACATTTACCATCATCGGATCGGCGGTTACGATAATAGGTATTATTGCAGTGTCAGATTCAATTCGAGAGACAACGTTAACTGCTTTAAAAGGACTTCAAAATGCTGGTCTGAAAGAATTCGTGATGTTAACCGGAGATAATGAAGGGACCGCCAAAAAAATTGCCTTGCAAGCCAATATATCTCGATATTTCGCGGAGATGATGCCAGAAGATAAAGGGTCTGCTATAAAGAAACTTCAATCTGAAGGGCATATAGTGGCTATGGTAGGCGATGGAATAAACGATGCACCAGCACTAGCAACAGCAGATCTTGGTATTGCCATGGGAGGTGCCGGTACAGATACAGCAATGGAAACTGCAGATGTCGTACTCATGGCAGATCATTTGGAAAAGTTGCCACACACTATAAAACTAAGTAGAAAAGCAATGCGAATTATAAAGCAAAATATCTGGTTTTCGATTCTAATTAAAGCGATAGCCTTGACTTTAATTTTCCCAGGCTGGCTGACGTTATGGATCGCTGTACTGAGCGATACAGGAGCTGCTGTATTAGTTATTTTAAATAGCATGAGGCTTTTACGATTGAAATAGACCGACATAGTTGGTAAGGGCAAGCACAGTCTACCGAACTCCCCCGTGTTCGGCAATGATCACCCTGGCCTATGTAGCAGCAGACTGAGTAGACCTCGGCCTGCTGCTTTTTTCGACACGTTCAATTTTTAATAGCGCTTACATTAGGATATTCATAGGGAGCTTCGCTCTTTGTCATTATAATGAAGTTGCAATTAACTTAATGATGAGGTGAGGTGGGGGGTATTAATGAAGGGAAAGTCCGTATTATCATTGCTTCTTGCTTGGATGTTGATTGTCGCGCTCGTTCCGTCTTATGCAGGTGCAGATCCAGCGCAGGGTCCGGTTAGTATTGTTCTGGGAGAGACGAATACGGAGAACGGAATAACGGTTTGGAACGGAGATGGCCCGGGAGGGGTCGTCAAAGAGACGGTCCAAGGAAAATCTGGATGGAGAACCGACCCGGCGGGAGGCGGGAAATATATTTACCTCAATGTGTCTGATGCCTTTATCCATGGCGGAACGAACGCAGTCACGGTCACGTTCGAATATTACGATAGGGCCGAAAGCGCGGACAACGTTTTCGGATTCTCGTATGACTCCGTAACAAGCGCTTGGGATTATAACGTGCCCAAGACGTATCTGACGGGCAGCAACACCTGGAAGAGCGTCACCTATACATTAAAGGACGCGAACTTTGCGAACAGGGAAAATGGGGCCGACATCCGAATTGACACCTCCGTCCCCGTTCTGTTCGGAAGCATAACCGTGGGGAAAAGCGCGGCAACTTCCGTAGCGACGGGAATTCAGGCGGTTCCGGCAGCCGTTAGCCTGCCTATCGGAACAACCCGAACGATTGCCGCAGCCGTATTGGACCAGAACGGTTACCTGATGAACAAGCTGACCATCAGCTACGCCAGCAGCAACGCTGCCATCGCCAAGGTAGACAGTACGGGCAAGATCACGCTCTTGCAGCTGGGAAGCGCCGTCGTCACAGCGAAGTACGGCACCTTCACGACGAGCGTCCCCGTTACCGTAACGAAGATTAACGGACCTGTAAGCGTAATCATGGGGTCTGCCAGTCAGGAAAACGGATTGACGGCATTTGCCGGAGATACTAACGCCAAGACCATCCAAACTTACAATGGCACTACAGGTTGGCAGACGAATCCCTCGGCCAGTGCGCACTATATCTACATTAAAGTATCTGATAATTACATTTATGGCGGGAAAAACACGGTCAAGGTAACGGTAGATTACTACGACAGCGCAGTAACGGGAGAGAAGGGCTTCAAGCTTGCCTATGATTCCACGCTGACCCCGTACGCTTATACGGAGCTGACCTTGCTGACTGGCAGCAACACTTGGAAGCAGGTGGAATACATCGTCGAGGATGCTCAATTCAGCAACCGTCTGAATAATGGCGCCGACTTCCGGATCGAGACGAACACGCCGGTCTGCTTCTCCAAGGTAACCGCTGAATTGATCCCCACCGTGTCCATGCGCGGAGCTCAAGTCAAGGCGGGCAGCGTCTTCAAGGAGACGGAATCGTCAGCAATCAACTTGGTTTTTGACAATCAGTTCGATGCCGGCAGAGAGCTGCACGTGACGTACAGCCTTCTTGACTATTCGAATATCGCAGTGGATGAAGGCGAATTCGATATCAGCCTGAATCCGGAGCAGAAGGGACTCGTCATGCCGCTGAATTTTGGCATTCTGGATAAAGGGACATACACCGTATCCGTTGACGCCGTCAGCGCGGATGGAACGATTAACCTCCATGAAGACCTGCATATCGGAACGATTGCCGATCTGACGGGCCAACCCGTTCAATCGTTCTTGGGCATGAACACCCACTTCAGCAAAGCGTACGGAGGCTCGGACATACGGCTTCCTCTTGCTGCCCAGACGGGAGCCGTATCGATTCGAGACGGCTACAACCCGGGCAATCCGACGACTTATATCGATAACGCGACTGCTAACGGATTAAGCACGTTCATCGTGACGAGTACGGATCCCGTCGTCATAGAACAGACGGTGACGAGCCTGCTGGGCAAAGTAAACGCCTTTGAAATCGGCAATGAATTGAGTACCCAATTGACGCCCGCGCAGTATCTGGCTATTCTGCAGAACGCGTATACGATTATTAAAGGCGTGAATCCAAACATAAAGGTAGTCGGCGGCGTAACGCTGAACTACGACGAGCCTTGGTTGAAGCAGCTGGTCGATCTTGGCGCGACGGAATATATGGACGTGATGTCCTTCCATGTGTACCCTTCCTATAATCCTGAACAAGGGGAGACCCTCGCCGAATTCCAGGATTTGGACAATTACATCAAAGCTTATCAAACGAGTCACGGGCTCACGAAGGACATCGAATTATGGCTCACCGAGATCGGCTGGCCGACAATGGATCAGAAGTGGGGTGGGTTCACGGAGGTTGATTCGGCTTCGTACGGGGTTCAACTGTACGTGGCCAATCTAGCAAACGATAAGCTAATCGATAAAATATACTGGTATGATTTCCTGAATGACTGTACCGACAGTACCTTCTACGAATGCAGCCAAGGCGTACTGTACGTAGACAATTCGCCGAAGCCTTCGTTCGTAGGGTTCAATGCCGTGTCGGATCTGCTGGGCGGAGCCACCTTCGTTCAGGCTTATAGTCTTGCAGACAATGACGTAAGAGCTTATAAGTTCCACAGGGCTTCCGACAACCAAGATATCGTCGTGCTCTGGTCGAATACCGACAAGCAGATCGGCTTGCACACAGGAAGTGCCCAGGTCGAGCTGATAGATATGTTCGGCAATGCCCGTACCTTCGATACGATCGACGGGACGACGACATTCACGGCTACTCAAGAACCCATCTATCTCATCGGGAACCTCACCGCGGACCCCGTGCTGGATACACCGACTTATGAAGCGAACTCCTCCGTCATTGAGGCGGCTCCCGGGGAAGAGATCCAGATACAGGTTACTCGGGCAGGAGGGGCAGAATCGCTATCCGGCACTTATGAGCTAGCTCTTCCGAATGGCTGGCAGTTGGTATCGGGAGGCACCTTCAGTGCGGGATCGGCAACGGATACCTTAACCGTCAGAGCCCCGGCGAGCTCCTCCATCGGCGTCGCGCGAATCTATCCGATCGGTTCGGCGGGCGAGAGGTACGGCAGCCTGACGCTCGATGTCCTAATGAAGGAGGCAGTCGTCGTGCATGCCTCTCCTGTGGTTAATGATTCGGGGAACGGCTGGGATCTGGCGGTCACGATCGACAATCAGAATGCGCTCGGGACGATGAGCGGTGGCACCGTCACGGTGCTGGAACCAGCTGACATGGCTGGAACGTTCACCTTTGCGCCAATTGCGCCTCATTCAAGCACAACCCTTGCGATTCCGGCGCCGTCCTTAAGCAAGGATACTCCATTGTCTATCAAGATCAAGATAGACCGGGATGATGGGTTCACGCAGCTCATCGAACGGAATATCAGCGCTCTGACGGCTGTCAAGGCGCAGCACCCCATTGTGGTCGACGGCGTTATCAACGCTGCGGAGTGGAGCAATGCGGAATCAGTCGCGCTTGATCAGGCCTCTCAGGTCCGGCTCATGACCGACTGGGGAGGTACGGAGGATCTGAGCGCAGTCTCCTATACAAAGTGGGACTTGGAGCAGCTGTACTTGGCTGTTCAGGTGACGGATAATACCCATTACAACAATAATCCTCCGGGCGATGCTTGGAAGGGAGATTCCATCCAGTTCGCCATCGATCCGGGCCGCTCCATTGAGCCAGGCAAGCTGGGATGGAGCGAGAACATCGTCGCATTGAATTCAGATACGAATGCGGTCATGAAGAGAGGTGGCATCGGCGGCAATAATCTGCACAATTCATCGGTCGCGATTCATCGGGAAGGAACCCAAACCGTCTACGAGATGGCGATTAAATGGTCGGATGTGTTGCCGGCCGGAATGACGCCGTCTTCGGCTAACGCCATCGGGTTCTCTCTGCTAGTTAACGATAATGACGGAACGGGCAGACGCGGATGGATGGAGTATATGAGCGGGATCGGCTTCACCAAGAATCCGAACTTATTCGGGGACTTGATCTTAACGGATCGAACGAATTTTGGAGAGGACCTCTTGGAGCCAACTTCGATTGCGGTCGATCAGTCCTCGGTCAACTTGACAGTCGGAGGCACGGCTACTGTAACGGCTTCGGTCTACGACCAGAATAATGAGGTAATGAGCGACGTTCAGGCCGTTTGGTCAAGCAGCAATCCGGAGGTGGCCGATGTCGATTCGACGGGGAACATTACGGCGGTGTCCACCGGCACGACTGTATTGCAAGCTGCATATGGTGGCTTAACCGTGGACGTGGACGTGACGGTTCAAGCACTTACCTTGATCTCCGACTTGTTCAGCGGAAGCAATGGAAGCGCGATAGCGGGACGAACGCCGGACACTTCTAACCTTCCGGGAGGGACTTGGTCGCTCGCAAGCTTCCCTTCTAACGGCAATTTTTCCGCCTCTGTGAATAACGTGCAAGGCAATCCGGCGCCGCAGGCTCAGATTACCGCGGCCGGGAATGCCAGGGGCGCAATCGCCATTCCGCTCGGCAGCTCCGGTACCTATCTCAAGCCGGCGAGAATGCGCATCGAAGCCGATCTCTCGTTCCCGGTGAAAGCTACCGAGCATGTGGGACTCGGATTCTACGCCTCACTTCCCTCCCAGAGCAGCGGTGAGGTCGTCGAGACTTATTTTACCGGCTTAAGCATCGACAATCGGACGGGAGCCATCACGCTTAAGGTGAACGGGCAATCCGTCGGGTCCGAGATTGCGTATACCGGAACGTGGGATCCGGAGAGCGGCTTCCTCCATCTCGCCTATACGGTGGATACGTCAAACGGCGCGATCTCCGACGTAACGTTTACGGGCAGCACGAGCAATTACAGCTTCACGACGACCGGATTTACCGAGAATGCGACGGCTTATGCGGCCGCTTTGATCGGATCTACTTTCGCGAGGGATCACCGAGTTTATCTGGATAACTTCAAGGTCAGCGGAGTATAGAACCAAGCGTGACAACAGCGGTGCGAGGAGTGATCCACGCACCGCTGTTAAGCGTGCCTGTTAAGATATTCATAGAGAGGAAGTATAGATATTCCATTCTCACTCGCAGCGAAACTTTATACAATTACGATGAATCTATTGAAGATACGAGAAAGGAGGGCCCTTAAGAGAGCTGGTCAGGAAGGTCTCCCTTTACAGGAATAAACAGACTATAATGAATAATATAAAAACTATTATCTGGGGGCGATGGCTATACTCTCGTTAATCCAATCGATCAAGAAGCGGATTATGGATGTATTCGCCTATATTTCTCGTTCCCTTTTTCGCAAAATGCTGCTCGCCTTATTCGCCATCATCACGTTTACCGTATCGACGCTGGGTCTGTATACCTACGATCATACTTCCTCAGACATCAAGCAGCGCGAGATTAAGAACATGGAGTTGTTCAGCTCGCAATCGGCCTCCAACCTGGAGACGCAGATGGCGAACATTAAGAGTACCGCCTGGAACTACTTCTCGGACCCGAGATTCCAAAACTTCGTGGAGACATTAGGCTCCGATCCACTGGCCTATAGCGAATTCTCCGGCAACTTCAGCCAGTTCGTGACGGATCATTCCGCGGTCGAATTTATCGTGGTAACGCAGCTTGAAGGTAATCGCCTGATCAAAGGCAACATCAACAATACTGACGTGGTCGACTTCGATGACTTAAAGGATATCGCGGTTGCGAATAGCGGCAAAGGTGTCTGGATACCTTCGATCGCGTTCGATCGTCGTACGGGTCAGGAGGTGAGCACGCTCACGTTCGTACAGGCGGTCAAAAATATAAGCACGCTTTCCAAGTTCCCCATCATCGGCGTCCTGATGATCCAGCTGTCCTATGAGTATCTGAAGGAATGGCTCGAGGGACTCGGAGAGACGGAAGGCGTGAACTTTCTACTCGTGGATTCCAAGACGGAGACGGCCCAAATATCGGCAGATATCTCCTTGCTTGGCAAGCCTTTGGAACGCCATAAGGACTCGGAATTGCTATACGTCTCCCAGCCCTTGGCGAATACGTCATGGGTACTGGTCGGCATCGTCGATGTCCGCACCCTGCTCAAAGAAGTGAACGAATTGGCGCGGGATACAATCTATATCGGGATTGCCTGCTTATTGGGAGCTATGCTGATTGCCATTCTTCTTTCCTCACGAATTCTGACCCCTCTCAAGGAGCTTAAGAAAGGTATTCTAGCCGTCGAGAAGGGCGATTACGATATTATTCTGCCTATACGCACCAAAGATGAGACCGGATACATCATTCATCGGTTTAACCATATGGCTGAGGAGATCAAGGCGCTTATCCTGAAAGTGTACGAGACCGATCTGGTCCGCAAAGAAGCGGAAATCAAGGCGCTGCAATCCCAGATCAATCCTCATTTTCTATACAACACATTGGGCATTATCGATAGCCTCGCAACCTTGCACGATGACGATCGCATCAGCCTGATCAGCCGATCGCTGGCGAAGATGTTCCGATACAACATTAGCGCCAACCGAACGTCGACGATGCAGCTCGAGCTGCGTCAGATCGAATTGTACCTCTACATTCAGCAGCAGCGTTACGGGAACCGGTTTAAATATGCAATCGAAATGGAGGAGTCATTGTACGGCATTCCTATTCCGAAGCTGTTAATGCAGCCTCTGGTCGAGAACTGCTTCGTGCATGTCTTCGATAAAATGTCCGCGCATAGTGAATTGCGAATTCGCGGCTGGAGCAGCTCCGATCAAGAAATCTATCTCTCTATATGGAATAATGGGCCTCCCATCGAGGCGGCAAGATTGGCGGAGTTGAACATGCTGCTGAGTCAGGATTTACAACAGCGACGCGAAGCGAATCCTCCAGCTTCCATAGGGCTGATGAACGTGCAGAACCGAATCAAGCTTCTTTATGGCCATTCGTATGGGCTTACGATAACCAGTGAGCGGGAGCAAGGAACGGAAGTCGTCATTCTACTAAGAAAGCTGGGAGAGGAGGAGCAATCGGATGAAACTGCTCCTTATTGAAGATGAGCCTATCTTGCGTCAAGGCATTATCCGGATTATCGAGCGAATGGGGCTGCCGATCGAGGAGATCGGCGAAGCCGAGAACGGACTCGAAGGCTTGCGCCGTCTTGCGGAGCTTCGGCCGGACATCGTCGTTACGGATATTCGGATGCCGGAGATGAACGGGCTTGATTTTATACGCGAGGCCAAGGAGCTAGACGAGAAGCTGCAATTTATACTGGTCAGCGGGTATGAGGAATTCGAGTTCGCCAAGAGAGGCATTCAATACGGAGTTGCCGACTATTTGCTGAAGCCGGTCGATCCCGAAGAGCTCCGGGGCTGCCTGATTCGAATCATGGCCAAGATCGAGCAGGATCGTCGTCATTCGTCTCTCGGCGATGAGCTTCAACTGCTTCAGCAAAGAAGCGAGGAGTCCTCGCGCCAACGACTGTTGACCAAGCTGATCCAGCAAGGCGGCGACAGCACCGCCTTCGAGCAGGACGAGAAGCTGGCTTCCATGAACGCCTTTTGCCGCGAGTTCGTAGTCGTCTTGTTCGAGGTCGCGATGCCCGCCTTGCCTTATCGCTCCTTCCTTAAAGGAGACGAAGCCCTGCTTCGATACGCGGTCTCCAACGTTATTTCCCAACTGCTTGATTCCAAGGAGCGAGAAGGGACGTTGTTCCTTCATTCGATCTATGACAAAGAGCTCGTCTATGTACTCGGAGACGGCAAGTCCATTGATCTGACCGTCTTAAAGCGGGAGCTTGAAGAGGCGATGACGGGGATTAGCGGCTATCTCAAGCTTGAGGCGACCATCGGCTTCGGCATGCAGGTGCGAAACATTCGCCAGATTCATCAGTCCTATCAGCAAGCGAAGCAAGCGCTGCGAGATCGAATCATCCATGGACGAAATAAGGTATACGGGATGACACCGGCAGCCGGAGGCAAAGGGAACGGGAGCTCGGTTCTTGCGGAAGAGGATGAGAGACTCGTGTTCCGCCTCTTGAACGATGGCAATGCGGCAGCTTTGACCAAGTGGCTAGGCTCTCGCCTGGAGACCCTCGTTCAATACGAGGAGTCCAGCTTTAATCAATTGGAAAGCTTCTGCATCGATTTTCACCTGCTCTATCGCAAATATCTTCTCCTTCAGACGAGTATCCCGGAGTGGATCATCGGAGAAATCGACGATATGCAAAGCTGGCTCCACGGGGTGGAGTACTGGACGGAGATCGGAGTCAAGCTTGCGGCAATGACGAATAATCTAATCGAACACTTAAACAGAATGAGGCATTCCACGAATCCCGACCTTATGGACGAGATCAAGCTATATATTGACTCCAGCCTGCATGAACCACTCAGTCTGCAGACGATCGCAGATCGCTTCTATATCCATCCGAACTATTTCTCCAGACGTTTTAAAGAGAGGTTTAAGAGCAACTTCGTCAGCTACATGACGGAGGAACGGATACGCAAAGCCGAACAATTGTTGAAAAAGACGGAGCTTCAGATCCAAGAGATTGCCGTCCTTGTCGGCTTCCCCGATGCGGCTTACTTCAGCAACGTATTCCGGAAGACGACAGGTATGACTCCGATTCAGTATCGTTTGAAAGCATCAGCTTCCTCGACGGAAGCCGGTGGATGATAGGAGGAGATTCTTAATTGAAGAGGGAATGGCAAGATCACTATAAGACGTTGATCTGCGGTGCGACTTTCAGCGGAATCGGGGCGGCGTTAGCGAAGCCGGAGACGACCTTGGTGGTCGAACGATCCGCAGCGGTCGGGCAAGAGTTTATCGAGAGCTTCAACCCCGGACGAAACGCAGGGCCGCTCTCGTTTTCCGAATTCGGACATTCGTTCGTCGAAGAGCTTCGGCAACGTAATTTGATAGGGGCGACCTTAGAGCCGGCCCACCTGCCGGGTCTTCACCCGGTCCTGTGTCGGAGGCTGCTGGATGCACGAGTCCAGGTTCTGTTGCTGACGGAGATTGTTCAGATCCGGAAGCTCTCTGCGGGCTTCGAAGTCGATGTATACAATGCTTCCGGCATCCGCACGTTAACGGTTGATCGTATCCTGGATACGACGACTAGCCGGCTATCACGGTTAGCGGATCGCTTCCGTCCTGCACGGCGCCGTGTTAACGCGTATATTCATGCCGATATCGCCGAACAGGTGTTGCCTGCGGTCGACGATCCAAGAGTAGAGCTTGTTCAAGGCCGTTTTGATGCGGAGCATATCGTCAAATGGACGCTTGAGGCGGACGACGATTGGCCCGCGGCAAGAAACGGTCTATTAAACTATTGGCAGAATCGCCCAAGCGAGCTTCTCCCTTGGACGATCGCGGCCATCGCCTCCGTATTCGAATGCGAAACGCCGAGAGGCTTGCAGATCCTTATGGACGACTGGTTCTGGCTGCCATCGGAAGGATACGGGCATCCGGTCGAAGCCATCGACCAAGGCTATTTACACCAAGCGAGATGGGAGGGTGAACCCGATGGAGAGCTCACGATGGTATAGAGACGGTACGGTCAACCTATCTCCCCTCGAGGGAGTTTATGCGGGCCGCTATGATGTCATCGTAGCAGGTCTGGGAACAGCAGGCGCGATTGCAGCAATTGCCGCCGCCAGACAAGGGCTGAAGGTACTTGCAGTCGAGCGACTGCATGGTATGGGCGGCATAGGAACAGCAGGGGCCGTATGGAGCTATTATTTTGGATCGAGGGGCGGCTTGTTCGAGAGCTTGGACGAGCAGGCGTTGACTCTTTCAGCTAGGTGCTTCACCCCTTCCCAAGGAGTGAACGGAGAAGCCAAGATGGTCGTGATGGAGAAAGAAGCGATCCGGCTTGGGGTCGACCTCCGGTATGAGAGCACGATCACGGGAGTCCTGAAGCAGGGCAACCGGGTATGCGGAATCGAATGGATTTCCGCGGTAGGCAGATTCGCTGCGGAAAGCGAAGTCGTGATCGACTGTACGGGGGACGCGCACGTGAGCGCGCTCGCGGGAGCTGGAATGTGCTGCGGTCGTCCGATGGACGGCCAGTCGCAGCCGTTCTCGAACGTATGGCTGCAGCTGGAGAACGGACAAGTGAGCTTCCGGCATACCGATTCGGGTTTTGTCGATCAAAGGGATGCGTTAGGTCTGTCGCAAGCGATTGTTGCGTCCGCGACCGTCTCTACGCACTTGAAGGCCGTTTATGAGGAACGGGACCGCTGGCTTCGCCTTGCGCCTCTGATCGGAATACGGGAAGGCAGGTTTATCGAGGGGGAAGAGCAGGTAACGCTCGAACGTTTCCTGAACGGCTGTCATACGACAGAGCCCTTGTTCTACGCTTATGCCAATGTGGACATCCACAGCAAGGACATCGCGTTCGAGAGCGAGACGTTGCAGAAATGGACGGTTGCCTGCAGCATGTGGGGACATAAATTATCCGTTCCGATTCCGCTCGGCGCTCTCATTCCAAGAGGGCTGGAGGGGCTATTGGTCGCGGGAAGATGTCTTGCGGTTGATCATGATATGGCCACGTGCGTGCGAATGAAACGCGATATGCAAAAAACGGGGGAGGCTGCCGCCTATGCAGCCTATCTCTCCATAACCAAGAAATTGCCGCTCCGGGAGGTTCCCTATCCGGAGCTTTCCGCGCTTCTTGCCGCAACGGGCTGTCTGCCGGCAGGAGAGCGCGGCTCGCGCTGGCTCGATCAACCGGAGACCATCAAGGAAGGCTTGTCCAGCGCGAATCCGGGGCTTTCGATATGGTCGGCCGTGAAAATGGGGGGGGCGATTCACGCAGCATTGAGATCCTGGATGACGCAGGATTGTGACTCCGACCTCAGTAAGCACAGCGCGTTCGCGCTTGCATTGCTTGGGGATGAGTCGTCCGCTCCGCTGCTGAGAAAGATCGCGTTCGATAAGGATCCGTTCGTTCCGCATACCCGACTCGTCCATAAGCGCAATCATGGACGGGGCTATTCGGCGATTTTCTTATTGGGATTGCTTGGAGACAATGAGGGGACTGAGGTGCTCTATTCTCTATTGGAAGAGCCGAGCGAAGCTTTCCCTGATCCCAATCAGTGCGAATCTTCGGAGACCCGTACCGAGGTGTACTTTCAATACGTCTCTTTTGCTGTGACGGCATTGGCGAGAATCGGGGATCGCCACTCCGATACGCGCAACGCTACGGCCGTAGCCTATCGTAAGCTGCTTCAAAGAAATGGCTTGCGACTTGACGTGACCCTGCCAGGAGCGTCCCACATTACGTATGGCATGATTCCTAAACTACGATTGGCCGCTGAGCAAACGCTCTTTCGCTGGGAGATGGCATGGCCGACCGAGAGGTGAAATTTTCATATTGATCTGGTTAAGTATTTCTATTTAGTAAGCGGTTGCAACCCTTTATGATGAAGGGGGAGAACAACCACACTTCACGGGAGGTTTAAGAAATGAAGAATGATAAGGGGATTAAACAAAAAGGGGTTGCGCTCTTAGCAATGTCGTTTGCCTTTGGTGTGCTGGCAGCATGCGGTTCCAATAATGGAAACGTTCCGTCTGCTGAGACGACTACGCAGCCGAGTAGCAGCGCTCCAGCGGAGAATACGACAGAACCTTCAAAAGAAGCGGTTCCTGTCGAGATTACGGTCTGGGATAAGCCGGCGCCGGATGCCTCGACTAAAGTAGTCACCGAAGAGCTGCAGGCTAAGTTCGACGCCGCTTATCCGCACATCAAGGTCATTCACCAGGACGAGACGCAGACGCCTGAGAAATTTTTGGCGGCGGTTGCCGGCGGTGAGCAGCCGGATGTGTTCCGGCCTTCCTTCCCCAAGATGCAGGAGTACGTTCAAGCAGGCATCGTGGCGGACATTACGGATTTGATCAACGGTTCACCTGACAAGGATCGCTTTATCGATGGTGCCTTCAACATGGCAACGCGGGACGGCAAAATCTATGGCGTACCTTTATCCATGTATTCGACGGGCGTGTACTACAACAAAAAGCTGTTCGAGAATGCCGGAATCACGAGTCTTCCAACCACTTGGGATGAATTCGCTGCAACGGCCAAAACCGTTCAAGAGAAAAATCCGGGTACTATCGGTTTCGATATACTCGGCATGGACTGGGGCGATTGGCACTTCGAGTACTACGTCTGGCAAGCAGGCGGAGACTTGACGGAGCTACAACCGGATGGAACAGTCAAGCTTACCTTCACTTCGGAAGCTACCGTTAAAGCGTTGCAGTATTATAAGGATTTGAAGTGGACACACAAAGTCGTCCAGAGCAACGTTCTTCAGTCTTACGAAGAGAATAACAAAGATTTCTACAGCGGCAAATCAGCAATGATTCTTGGTGCGTCCGACTCCTACAACACCTTCGTCGGCCAAGGTATGGATCCGGGCGAGATCGGCTTCATGCCTTACCCGGTTGGTCCCGCTAGTGTAGGACCGTCCCAGGTAGGCGGCAGCTTCTGGGCCATCAGTCCGTCGTCGTCCCCGGAGGAGCGCCAAGCGGCTTTCGAATACATCATGTTCATGTCTTCCAAAGAAAGCTTTGAGACCAGGCTGCAGTTCAATAAAGATAACGGTTTGGGCATCAACCCGTTCACTGTCGTCAAGGACGTGGATTTATCGAATTATGTCGAGGGAATGCCTGCTGATTTCTTAAGCGCCATTCGCAAGGCAGCCGAGACACAGCAGTTGGAATACTACTTGAAGTCGAGTCTGAGTCCTTACGTGGTAAAGCCGATCCAGAAGGTTCTGCTTGATAAAAATGCAGATCCGCTGGCTGAGCTGAAAGCTGCGGAACAATTAGCGCAGAAGGAAATCATAGACAAGTATAACGAGGACATTCTGAGCAAATCCAGCAAATAATAGCGAGTTATTGAGATGTCGGGGTTTCCTACACGGAGATCCCCACATCTATTCTTTTGAAGGCGGTGAAAAGATGAAGCTCGAAACCACTCCTCCCATAAATGCCCTCCAGACCAAAAGGAATCGCTTCCGCATTCGGTGGACGCCGGTCTTGTTTCTACTGCCATCCGTTATCGTCTTCATCGTGTTTAAATATTATCTGATCTTCTCGGCCGTTCAAATCAGTCTAT
>NZ_JBFRGE010000104.1:0-16451 GCF_052115185.1 Paenibacillus sp. 2TAB19
CTAGTAAAACATTATACCATAGGTGGGGAAATGTTCCTATGAGACGATGGTACTTGCAATAGCCTTTATACGTAATCGTAGTTGATAATCATCCCCGGATTAAGTCTGGGATTCAAATAATCATCGAGCGAGCATTCAAGTAAACGTACGATCTTGCCCATGCCTGGCGCAACAGGCGTAACAAGCATCTTTACCCCCATTGCCCACACCTCTTGCAGCGGCTCCATCTCTTCGCTGAATCCTTCCAGCACGATCTCAAGCGGCATACTTGTATAAAGCGTCATACGGTCGCTTCCTCCCCGACTTTTCGTTTCGTCTCATTTCTGCGTTCGTCAATCAACCGATTAAGCTCCTTCAAAGCATCGCCTAATCCGCCTACACGATCGATTAAGCCATGTTTGACTGCGTCAGCGCCGATTACAGTCGTACCGATATCGCGTGTCAGTTCTCCGGTCTTGAACATCAGCTCCTTGAACGTAGACTCCGGTACTTTGGAATGCGAGGTGACGAACCGAACGACACGCTCCTGCATTTTGTCCAAATACTCGAATGTTTGCGGCACCCCGATCACTAGACCGTTTAATCGTATCGGATGAATCGTCATCGTAGCCGTCTCCGCAATAATGGATAAGTTGCCGGCTACCGCAATCGGTACGCCAATGGAATGTCCGCCACCGAGAACGAGCGTAACCGTCGGCTTCGACAAGGAGGAGATCATCTCGGCTATGGCAAGGCCCGCCTCTACATCGCCGCCTACCGTATTGAGTACAATGAGAATGCCTTCTATCTTCTGATTCTGCTCCGTCGCAACAAGCTGGGGAATTAGATGCTCGTATTTAGTTGTTTTATTCTGAGGCGGCAGCACGATATGCCCTTCCACTTGACCGATAATCGTCATGCAGAAGATGTTGGACTCCGCATTAACCGGTGTAGAGGTTTGGCCTAGCTGCTGAATCGTCTCGACAACGGACGCAGCCGCTTTTTTCTTCTCATCTGCTCCAGCCGGCTCGGGTTGTTCTGCTGTCAAATCATCCATTCTGATCGTTGTCATAAATCGATATCCCCCTCTATGCTCATAACCTGCAACTCGTCATAGTATGGGGCTGATGGCTGAATTTATACGGCTGCGCTTCATATGGGAGGAGAAGAAATGGATCGCTTGCGCGCAAGCGTAAACGGCTATCGCCGTCCTTTGGCGGCGTAAGCTAACGTTTCGCGGTGAAATATAGGCGTAAAGATAAGAGTGAAACTTATACTTTCCTATATTTTAAAAAAAGAGGACCGTCAAGCATAAGCAGCCTAAACTGCGAACACTTGCGATCCTCTGTTTATCCGGAATGGAAATGGAAATTACACTTCCATAATAATCGGCAAAATCATAGGGCGGCGACGAGTTTGCTCATACAGGAAGCGGCCAAGCGCATCCTTCACATTCGTCTTAAGCGAAGCCCATTCATTTACTTTGTCATTCATTAGTTTCGTGAGCGTCGATGTAACGATACGGTTCGCTTCATCAAGAAGTCCTTCCGATTCACGAACATAAACGAATCCGCGCGAGATGATGTCCGGGCCGGATAAAATTGCGCCGTCTTGCTTGCTTAGCGTAACGACAACAACGAGAATCCCGTCCTGCGACAGCAGCTTGCGATCGCGCAATACGATATTGCCTACATCGCCTACGCCGAGTCCATCAATCAATACGTTGCCGGCTTGTACCTTCGAGCCCTTACGGCCTACGCCGCCTTGAACTTCAACCGTATCGCCGTTATCGATGATGAAGATGTTCTCGCGCTCAATACCGATCGATTCAGCCAACTTAGCGTGTTGACGCTGCATACGATATTCACCGTGGATAGGAATGAAATATTTCGGCTTGATCAGGTTAAGCATAAGCTTCAATTCTTCTTGGCTGCCGTGACCGGATACGTGAACGCCCGATACGGAACCTGGACCGTAAATGACGTTAGCGCCTAGACGGAACAGTTCATCGACAGTACGTCCTACATAACGTTCATTACCAGGGATTGGTGTTGCTGCGATGATGACGGTATCACCAGGCAAAATATCAACTTTGCGATGTGTCGAACGCGCCATCCGCGTAAGTGCCGACATCGGCTCTCCTTGGCTTCCTGTGCACAGAATAACGACACGGTCAGCAGCAAGCTTATTCACTTCTTCCGGTTCGATCAACATACCTTCAGGAATGTTCAAATAACCAAGCTCGGAAGCGATTCCTACAACGTTAACCATACTACGGCCTACGACAGCAATTTTGCGGCGAGTTGCTATCGAAGCGTTAATGATTTGCTGAATACGGTGTACGTTGGATGCGAATGTGGCAACTACAACGCGTTGCGTCGATTTGCGGAAAATATCTTCAAGCTCTTCCCCTACGTTGCTCTCCGAAGGTGTGAAGCCAGGACGCTCAGCATTCGTACTGTCGGACAGCAAGGCAAGTACGCCTTTACTTCCAATCTCAGCAATACGCTGCAGATCAGCGAACTGATCGTTAACCGGCGTATGGTCGAACTTAAAGTCACCTGTGTGAACGACTGTACCTTCAGGCGTGTCCAAACTTACGCCGACAGAGTCCGGGATACTGTGGTTCGTTTTGAAGAAGGATGCGCGAATCGAGCCGAACTGAATTTCGGATTCAGCGTTGATAAGAATACGCTTCGTCTCGCCAAGCAAGCCCGCTTCCTTCAGCTTGCCTTCGATTAGTCCAAGGGTAAGTTTTGTTGCATATACCGGTACGTTCAGACTTTTCAACACGTACGGCAAACCGCCAATGTGGTCTTCATGACCATGCGTGATGAGAATAGCGCGAACTTTGTCGCGATTCTCTGTAAGGTAGGATATATCTGGAATGACGATATCGATTCCGAGCATGTCCTCTTCCGGGAACTTCAATCCCGAGTCAACAACAACAATGTCGTTGTTATATTGAATTACGTACATATTTTTTCCGATTTCGCCTGCGCCGCCTAGTGCAAATATGAGCAGCTTATCCTGGTTGTTCTTCTTCGACAAGTGGATCTAGACCTCCTTAAGGTTATGCGAAGCAGCTTGCTGCTTCGTAAGCAATATAATTTGTTGGTAAGTATGTGAAGCTTATGACAGCTTCATGGAAAGCATATAGTGTGGCTTATCAAGCATAAAATCCCTCGAAAGCCTATTCTTTGGAAACGTAAAGCGGTGAGCCGATCGTACGAATACTGCCATTCGGCTCTGTGAAACCATAAGTCGCCACGAAAAATCATACGAAAAGTACCGAAGCTTAGACAGCTTCGAAAGCGTATTCTCGATCGTTGCAAACCGAAAATGCAAATATGAGTTTACGTATGCGCTTCTATCGTCAGACGCCGTTCCGACGTTATTACTTTCGTTCTCAAATATTTGCCGCACCCAGTCACTTGAACTCATTATACATGATGAAAAAGCTGGAATACAAGTGAAACCCGATTTAGCGATATTATTTAGATTTCCCCAAAAAATAAAACCGATGCTGGACGCACCGGCTGTCGTTAAATAATTGCGTTATTTATTGAATCAAATCGCGAATGAAAGCAGCTTCCTGCTCCGTTGCCGGAACGAGCGGCAGCCTTACTTCGCCTACCGGAATTCCTTTGAGCCCTAGTGCGTATTTCACTGCAACCGGATTAGGAACGGGATGAGGACAGTTGAACAAACCTTTGAATATCGGGAACAATCGACCGTTAATACGCGCGGCCTCCTGAACGTTGCCGCTCAAGTATGCGTCGATCAGCTGCTTCATCTCTGAGYCGACGATATGGCTCGCCACGCTGACAATGCCGTAAGCGCCAACTGCAAGCGCAGGCAATGTCATGCTGTCGTCGCCGCTATACACGACGAAGCCTTCCGGCGCTCCGGCAACGATTAGCGTCAATTGATCGGTCGATGCGCAATCCTTCGTCGCAACAATATTGTCAATCTGTGCTAGTCGAATCGTCGTTGCTGCGGAAATATTGACGCCAGTGCGCCCTTCAACATTGTAAAGGATGATCGGCAATTTCGTTGCTTCTGCCGTTGCTTTGAAATGCTGGTACAAACCTTCCTGGCTAGGACGGTTGTAATACGGGGCCACAAGAAGTATGCCATCCACGCCGCAAGCTTCCGCTTCCTTCGTAAGATGGATCGTATGGGCCGTGTTGTTGCTGCCTGTTCCTGCAATAATTTTGACGCGGCCTGCCGCATGCTTAACAGCGAAACGGAACAGCTCCAGCTTCTCTTCGTCGGACAACGTTGGCGATTCTCCGGTTGTTCCGCATACTACGATGCTCGTGTTTTGTTGCACGTCAATCAAATAATCGATTAAGCGTGCTGCTGTCTCCAAATCAATCTGTCCGTTTGCGTCAAACGGCGTAACCATGGCGGTAATTAGTCTTCCGAAGTCCATCTGATCTCCTCCTATAAGTATAAGAGCTTTGCCTGTTCGCATCGAAGTTCGATCGGGCAAAACCAACATCGTAAACAGCTATGATTAAGACTTCATCGAATACGGGAATAATCTGTAAAACCAATATATATATCACTAACATTGCTCACTATTGCGAATAAAGCGGTAGGTGAAGTTCGAACTTTGCATGCAGCGCCCGAAGCGCAGCCGCCATATCCGCTTCGCGTACAAGCACCCAGATCGTCGTATTCGAATCCGCCGATTGCATAATGGAAATGCCTTGCTCTGTCAATGCTTCGACAATTCGGGCCATTACGCCCGGTTCGCCGTTCATTCCGCCCCCGATTACAGATACCTTCGCGCAGCCATTAATCGCTGCTGGAGTGAATCCGCCTTCCCTGAGCACGTTGACAGCTCGCTCAGCGTCCTGATCAAATACGGTATATATGGCTCCGCTCGGCGTAACATTAATAAAATCGACGCTAATACGATGCTTAGCCATCGACTGAAACACTTGTAGCTGAACATCGCTGCGTCCTTCAATCGCTTTGACCGATATTTGCGTAATGCCTGAGACATGCGCAATGCCGGTCACGTGACGATCCCTAACCGTATGCTCTGAACGATCCAAAGACGTATCGGTAACGAGTGTCCCCGGGTTTGTATTAAATGTTGAACGAACTCGGAAAGGGATCTTCGCATGCTGAGCGATCTCAACCGCGCGAGGATGTATGACCTTCGCGCCTTGCCGCGCCATATTGCATATTTCTGCGTAACTGACGCGGGGCAACGGTTTCGCTTCCTTCACAATGCGTGGATCGGCTGTCAGAATACCGCTGACATCCGTATAAATATCAACCATCTCAGCTCGCAACGCAGCGCCCAGCGCCGTAGCCGACGTGTCGCTTCCGCCTCGACCGAGCGTTGTTGTATCGCCTTGCGCGGTAATGCCTTGGAAACCTGTCACAATGACGACAACGCCAGAATGCAGCAGGCTGACGATGCGATCAGGCCGTATTTCCTTAATACGTGCATGACCATACTGTTCATCGGTTATAATGCCCGCCTGTCCGCCGGTTAGGGCAACAGCAGGAATATCTCTCGCTACAAGTAAACTGCATAAAGCGGCTGCAGATATGATCTCCCCGCAGCCCAGCAGCATATCTCTCTCGCGATCCGGCAATCGATCGCCATTATCCCTGATAAGTTGAAGAAGCGTATCCGTAGCGTACGGATCGCCCTTTCTCCCCATCGCGGACACGACGATGACGACCGCGTATCCATTGCTTCGTTCTCTTCTTATGTGGTCAATGACATGTTCTCTGGCATGATCGGATGATAATGAGGTGCCCCCGAATTTTTGAATCAGGATGCGCATGTAAGCTAGCCTCCRTAGCCGATCGCAAGATGAAGCAGTCTACTATCCTTCTCTTAATACATGTACCTGTTGCGTTCATTTCGGCGACTCATATGACGTATCATGCTGCAAATCGAGCAGGTTATCAAAGACCATCCACGTATTAAGGCCGCCAGCAACTGCTTGACACCTTACTAATCGCAGTTGTTATTGATTAAATTCTTGTTAGTAGCCTCTGAAACGACAACGGCCGACGATATGTGCGTAGACGCATCAAGAAGGTGCCGTCTCATTGTGCGCAACAATTAGTTATAGCGTTCAATGAGCAGCGGCTGAAGCTGCTTGCCCTGTAGTGCTGCCTCGCAGGCTTCCATAACAAGATCCATCTTGGCAACAAGCGAATTCGGCTTCTGCACCGGATTATCTTGACCGAAAGGCACGAAATAAATATGTTTAGCCACTAGCAACTTCGCAATGTTAGCAGCATTCAACCCTAATCCATCATTAGTAGATATAGCGAGCACGACCGGACGGCCATTGCGCATCTGCGCCTTAGCAGCCATCAAGACTGCGCTGTCTGTAAGTGCGTTAGCCAGTCGGCTTGTCGTATTGCCGGTACATGGCGCGATAACGAGCACGTCGAGCAGCTTCGAAGGGCCAAGCGGCTCTGCCTGCACAATCGTGGAGATCAACTCATTACCGGTAATCGACTTCAATTGCGCTTGCCAATCTTCGGATTTGCCGAATCTAGTATCCGTAGTCATTAACGTATTCGATACGATCGGTACGACATTGGCACCCGCGTCGACGAACCGTTTAATTTCTGGCATGACTTCAGCAAACGTGCAATGTGAGCCCGACAACGCATAGCCMACCGTAATTCCATTCCAGTTCATGACCCATTCCCCCGCTTAATCGAATCGTCCAAAATCAACTGAGTCAAGCAATCCGCTATGATACGTCCAGCTGTCTTCGGTGCGACGATACCGGGAAGTCCGGGTGCAAGCAACGCCTTGATGCCACGCTTCTCAGCGAAGCGGAAATCAGTCCCGCCAGGCTTCGATGCAAGGTCAATAATGACCGCTCGCGATGGCAAATTTGCGATAATTTGCGCTGTGACTATCATAGTCGGAATTGTATTAAAAAGCAAGTCAATATTACCCACTTGCTGCTGCAAAACCCCCATATAAAAGGGCTCAAAACCCATCTCTGAAGCACGTGCAAAGTGCTCTGAACGGCGCACGCCAACCTTCACTTTCGACCCTAAGCCTTGAAGCGTTCGAGCTAGCGTGAACCCGGTTCGGCCCAGTCCAAGAATCATGGACGTAGACCCGTGAATCGTAAAATCGGTATTCTGAATAGCCATCATAATGGCGCCTTCGGCAGTCGGTATGGAATTATAGATCGCAACGTCATCACGGTCGAACAGTTCAACTAAAGCAATATGATTTTGCTCGCATAGCTGCCGCAAATAGGGCTTCGCCATGCCGGCATATACTTTGCAATGCTTCGGCAGCTTCGCAATATGAGCTTCGGTCAGCTTCATTTGACGGTCGCTGAACACGGCATGAATAATGCCCTGATCATCCGTTCCTACTGCGGGAAGCAGAAGCGCATCCACTCCTTCGAACAGCTGCTCGTCGAATTCCGCATGCACGGCGCCGTCTAGCGAGGAATGCAGTCCGTCGAAGCCGCATACCGTAACGGTTGCATCAAGCTCCGTTAACTTGCGGATAATTTCAAGCTGCCTTGCATCACCCCCAAGCAACAGCACTTGAACGCCTGTTAGCATTAGGCCTCACTCCTTTCTGGCAACTGGATATGTATCATCTTATGCTATCGCCCAAATCGGGGTGAAAAAGAAAAAAAAGATCGGGTAAAATGCCCCGATCTTTCTCGTATAGCTATCGTGTGCGTTACACGCCTGTATGACCGAAGCCGCCCGCTCCGCGCACCGTTGCCGGTAATTCGCCCGCTTCTTCTACTATCGTTACAGCAGGCACCACCTGGAATACCATCTGCGCAATGCGTTCGCCTCGCGTAATCGTGAAAGGCTCTTGCCCTAAGTTAACGAGCAGCACCTTTACTTCTCCGCGGTAATCAGCGTCGATTGTACCCGGAGAATTCAAGCAAGTGATACCATGTTTGAACGCTAGACCGCTGCGCGGCCGAATTTGTGCCTCAAGCTCACCCGGCATCGCCATGGCGAAGCCTGTCGGGATGAGCTTGCGCTCTCCCGGTGCCAGCACTATAGGTTCGCCGACCGCAGCCTGCAGGTCGAAGCCTGCTGCCCACTCGGACATTTTGCGAGGCACGGCTATATCCTCATTACCCTCTAGTCGTTTAAACAGTACCTGGAACAAATCGATTCCTCCCCAATTGCGCAGCTGCTTTGTCATTAGATCCTACCATCGCAACGGCAAAAGGAACGGACAGCATTTGCTTCGTTACAGATTGTACATCTTCCATCGTCACCGTATCGATACGCTGCAGCAAATCGTCAAGCGTATAATGGCGTCCGAGCATCAGCTCGTTTTTGCCAAGACGGTTCATCCGGCTGCTTGTGCTTTCAAGGCTGAGTATCAAGCTGCCTTTCAGTTGCTCTTTGCCGCGATGAAGCTCTTCCTCGGATAGTCCCTTGACGGACAGCTCGCCGATCTGCTCCATCGTCAGATCAAGCACTTCTTTCGTCTGCTTAGGGGCAGTGCCGGCATAGATCGTGAACAATCCGGAATCCGCATAGGACATATGGTAGGAATACACGGAATAAGCAAGTCCGCGCTTCTCTCTGATTTCTTGGAACAGTCTTGAGCTCATGCCGCCGCCCAGCGCATTGTTGAGCAGGATCATTGCATACAGCTTGGAATCAGTAATCGAGCAGCCGGGGAAGGTGACGCAAATATGATTCTGCTCCGTCTTCTTCTTAAAGAAGTTGTATTCTCCATGGAATATCGGCGGCTCGTTGCCAACGATAATGCCCGAGTTGTTCTTAAAGCCGCCGAAATGTTTCTCAAGCAGCTCCAGCAAAGTCGATTCTTCTACGTTTCCTGCAACGCTAATGACCGTATTATCAATCGTATAACGTTCTTTCATATAGCCGCGAAGCGTATCCGGTCCCATTGCCGTCAGTCTTTCTTCAAGGCCTAGAATCGAATAGGCAAGCGGGTGATCGCCGAACGATGCCCTCGATGCTTCGTCATGCACCTTGTCGTCGGGTGTATCCTCGTACATCGAAATCTCTTCCAAAATAACGTTTTTCTCTTTCGCCAGCTCTTCTGGATCCATCTGCGAATTGAAAAACATGTCTGACAACGCATCTACCGCAATCGGCAGATGCTCATCAAGTACCTTTGCGAAGTAACATGTGTATTCCTTCGCCGTAAAGGCATTTACATTACCGCCAATGCCGTCGAATAAATCAGCAATATCTTTCGCAGACCGTTTGTCCGTGCCCTTGAAGAGCATATGCTCGATAAAATGTGAAATGCCGTTGTTCTCCGGCGTCTCGTTGCGCGAGCCGGTCTTTACCCATATGCCGAACGATACCGATCTGACATGCGGTATATATTCAACGACAACGCGTAATCCATTACTAAGCGTATATTTGTTCACCAAGTATCCTCCTACAACATGAATGATATCACTATATCAGAATAAGTCCGCTCCCTCAACAACGGAGGGCGTTATTCTGCTCGAAGACAATGTCTCGCTAACCGTTCCCAGTGCATATCCCTTCGCCTTGGCGCTTGCAATCATCCCCGCCAGCGCATCCCTGCTGGATGCCGTCGGATGCATCAAGATTAATGCGCCTGGCTCAAGCTTAGCATTGATTTTGCGAATGATTGATTCCGCCGGCGGCTTCCTCCAATCCACGGTATCGATCGTCCATAATACCGTTTGCAGACCTTGCTCCCTGGCGACTTGAACGGTCATTTGATTAAAATCGCCGGAAGGCGGCGCGAACCATCGATTGTTAACGCCAAGCGTTGACTTCAGCAGCTCCTCCGTCTTCGCAATTTGCGTATACGCCGCTCCACGGCTTAATTCGCTCATATTGGGATGGGAATAAGCATGGTTGGACATTTCATGTCCGGCTGCTTGAATCTTGCGTGCCATATCGGCATTTTTGTTCAACCAGCTGCCATCGAGGAAGAAGGTTGCCTTCACGTTCTCCTGCTCGAGCGTCTTCAGCATCGGCTCAATATATTCATTGCCCCATGCTACATTAATCATTAGCGCAATCATCTTCTTATTCGGGTTACCGCGATATACGGGATGGGCTCCAAGGTCCTCAAGCTTTATAGACGGCTCTATTTCCTTGAATACGTATGGGATAGCGCTGTTAGCCGGCAATCGCAACGCGGCTTCATACGTTCGCTCGACATCAACTTCGATGCCGTTGTAGCCGGGGATCGCTCGCCATACGCGATCAATCGTTGCATTGACGGGAGCTTCCCGCTTATTCGCTGCTTCGGCAACAATTGTATCATAGAGCAGCCGTTTTTCCTCATCGCTGCGTTCAACCTTGCCTATTGCCAGACTTGCGCCTCCTGATTTGACTGCTGTTAGATAAGCAGATACGTCACCGTTTATACGAACGAAAACAATCAGCATCAGCATGCTTGCCGCGATGATTGCTGCTTTTCGAATCGCCATAGCCCCAACTCCCGCATAGCCTATTGCGCTCCCCGCCATTCTTCTTGCAACAAGACGCGGACACGCTTTACACATATGTATGAATCGTTGGACGAGATTATGAAGCTATCCGTAAAAGCAGGGCAAAACAAAAAAAGAGACAGATCGAATCTGACTCTTCGTTTGAAGCGATATAGTCGTTCCAACCGCCTTATTGCGCAGTCTCTGGTGTAAGAACAGCTTTACGGGAAAGGTTGATACGGCCTTGTTGGTCGATCTCCGTTACTTTAACCGTAATTTGGTCACCGATGGCCACGACGTCCTCACACTTGGCTACACGCTCATTCGCAAGCTGCGAAATGTGTACAAGACCGTCCTTGTTCGGCAAGATTTCAACGAATACGCCGAATTTCTCGATACGTTTAACCGTACCTAGATAAACTTCGCCGATGACAACTTCTTTCACGATGCCTTCGATGATCGCTTTCGCCTTTTGGTTCATCTCTTCATTCGAGGAAGCGATGAATACCATGCCGTCTTGCTCGATGTCGATTTTTACGCCGGTTTCTTCAATAATTTTATTGATGATTTTGCCGCCTGCGCCGATAACGTCACGGATTTTGTCCGGGTTAATGCGAAGCGTCAAAATTTTCGGAGCATATTTGGAAAGGTTTGTACGGGATTGCGACATAACTGCTGTCATTTTACCAAGAATGAACAGGCGTCCAAGACGAGCTTGCTCAAGCGCTTGTTGCAAAATGCTGCGGTCAATGCCGTCGATTTTAATATCCATCTGAATAGCCGTTACGCCTTCAGCCGTACCTGCAACCTTAAAGTCCATATCGCCGAGATGATCTTCCATCCCTTGAATGTCGGACAAGATCGAGAAGTGATCGCCGTCTTTGATGAGACCCATTGCGATACCTGCAACCGGTGCTTTGATCGGTACGCCGGCATCCATCATGGCAAGCGTGCTCGCGCAAATACTTGCTTGGGATGTCGAACCATTCGATTCAAGAACCTCGGATACAAGACGAATCGTGTACGGGAAGTCAGCTTCAGAAGGAATAACTTTCGATAACGCACGTTCGCCGAGTGCGCCGTGACCAATCTCGCGGCGTCCTGGAGGACGGAGCGGACGAGCCTCGCCTACGCTGAATGGCGGGAAGTTGTAATGGTGCATGAAACGTTTCGTTTCCTCAGGGGAAATGCCGTCCAAAATTTGAACGTCGCCCATTGCGCCAAGCGTACAAATGCTGAGCGCTTGCGTCTGACCGCGAGTGAACAGACCGGAACCGTGTGTACGCGGCAGCAAAGCCACATCGCACTCGATTGGGCGGATCTCGTCCAATCCGCGTCCGTCAGGACGAACTTTATCATGAGTAATGAGGCGGCGAACCTCTTCCTTCACGATATCGTACAGCACTTCCTTCACATCGGACAGAAGCTCAGGCGAATCCGCATACTTCACTTCAAAGTGAGCAATCGTTTCGCTGTTCACGGCATCGATTGCTTCTTGGCGTGCATGCTTCTCCGCGATCTTAATCGCTTCTTGAAGACCTTTGGAAGCAAATGCGCGCACTTCTTCATTGGCTTGCGCATCAACGCTATGAAGCTTGACAGCCATCTTCGGTTTGCCTGCTACGGCTTGAAGCTCTTCGATCTTCGCAACGATATTTTTGATCTCGTCGTGGCCGAACATAATCGCTTCCAGCATAACTTCCTCAGACACTTCATTGCCTTCAGCCTYTACCATCATAATGGCATCTTTCGTACCTGCTACCACTACGAAAATATCAGTTACTTGCTCTTGCTCAACCGTCGGGTTGATCACGAATTGACCGTTCACACGACCAACGCTTACGCCGCCGATTGGACCGCTGAACGGAACGTCGGAGATCGAAAGCGCTGCAGATGTACCGATCATTGCCGCAATCTCAGGCGGGCAATCTTGATCTACGCTCATCACGATATTCGCAATTTGCACATCGTTACGGAAGCCTTCTGGGAACAAAGGACGAATCGGACGGTCAGTCAGACGGCTGGACAGAATCGCCTTCTCGCTTGGACGTCCTTCGCGCTTAATGAAGCCGCCAGGGATTTTGCCGACCGCGTATAGACGTTCCTCGTAGTTAACGRTCAACGGGAAGAAGTCCAAATCCTTCGGTTCGTTTGATGCTGTAACTGTACACAATATAACCGTATCGCCATATCGGACGGTTACCGCAGCGTTCGCCTGCTTTGCAAGACGGCCTGTCTCAATTGTGAGCGGTCTGCCGCCTAAAGTCATTTCAATGCTATGTACCATCTGTTATCCCTCCTATACCTTACATTTTTGGCAAATCTCTCGGAAACTTTTCATATTACAAAAAGCAACCCGAATCCGCTTATCCGATATTCCCGGACGGCAGGACAGCCAGGTTGCTTTTCATTACGCATGTTTTTAACGGCGAAGGCCGAGTTTTTCGATCAATGCGCTGTAACGTCTAACATCTTTGTTTTTCAGGTATGCAAGCAGCTTACGGCGCTGACCTACCATCTTGAGCAAGCCACGGCGGGAGTGGTGGTCTTTCTTGTGCTCCCGGAAATGTTGCGTCAAGTTAACGATGTTTTCAGTCAGGATAGCGATTTGAACTTCCGGAGAACCCGTATCGTTCGCGTGCGTTTTGTGAGTGTCGATCAATTCCTGTTTACGTTCTTGCGTGATTGCCATCCTAATTCACCTCCTTCTTCATAATCGCCATTAGCCTCGTGCGCCGCCGGTGAGAGCGGACAACCAAGCTAAGGTTAAGTAGTGCCCGTATATACAAACTGTATAATCAGTCACAACGTTGTACAGTATATCATATCGAATAGGCTTTTGTCGAGGCGTTGGTTTACTTCGCCTTGAATTGTTCTCTTACCTGGTCGGAATCCCTTCCAATCTGCTTAATAAGTTCGTCCACCGAGCTGAACTTCTGCTCAGCCCTTATGAAGGATTTGAACTCGATTCGGATTGGCTCACCATAGATATCCCGGTTAAAGTCGAACAGATGGGCTTCCATAACGGGCTGAACGCCTTCCTTATTGAAAGTCGGCTTCATGCCGTGATTAAGGACACCTGGGTACGGCTTGCCATTCAGCCATGCAATGACGGCGAATACGCCAAGTCTTGGCGATACATAAGGATAATCGAAATCGATATTAGCGGTTGGAAAACCGATCGTTCTCCCCCTGCCATCCCCATGAACAACTGTGCCCGTAATTTCGTAGGTTCTGCCCAGCAGCAGCGAGGCAGTCTCCAGATCACCTTTCTCCAGCGACTCACGAACCCATGTACTGCTAACCTTGGATTCATTCTCGTAGAGCGGTTCAACGATGTGTACGACAATGTTAGGCGCGCCAAGACGCATAAGAGCTTCCGCATTGCCTGCGCCTTTGCTGCCGAACCTGAAATCAAAGCCGACGACAACTTGCTTCGCGCCTAAACCAAGAAGAACTTCGTCAACGAATCGCTCTGGGGTAACTGAGGCGAATGAGGTATCGAAGCTCATTACAAAAACAAGGTCGACGCCAAGCTCCTCGAACAGCTTCGTCTTGATATGCAGCGGAGTCAGGCAGCGGTAATAATGATCGCCTTGGCCCAGCACCTCTTTCGGATGCGGATCGAAGGTCATGACCGCCGACAACTGACCTGCAGCTTTTGCCTCAACCACGGCTCTGCGGATCACGTTCTGATGACCGCGGTGTACGCCGTCAAAGTGGCCGATAGCTATAGAAAGCGGTTTGTCCAGCGGCAATGCGGACAAACCGTCTAACGGATATTGAAGGGATATTATCTTCAACGCTGATACACCTGCATTTCCTAATAAGCTTTAATTTACTCGGCGACTGAGGAGAATACCTTAATCGGCTTCAGCAACGCGCTTTCCGTATCAATCTGAAAGATTCCAATAAATAATCGTTGATCATTATATAAACGCACTAGAACACCATTATTAGCAACTGAACTGTCAGCTATGGCAGCATGGGCTAAGGCTATCTTCTGCCCCAGCAATGCTAGCTTGCCAACAGAGGCTGGTACTTCGGCGATCGGCAAATGATCGATTGCTTCATCAGCGTCAATGAGATGCTCATTAAGCCGGCCTGATTGCTGCAATTGTTCAATCTCCTCAAGCGTCAAGCAACGCTCGCGAGTAATACCGCCCGACATCGAGCGCGTAAGACTCGCCATCGTAGCTGGAACGCCTAGCGCCTTGCCAATATCAACGCATAATGTGCGAATATAAGTGCCTTTGGAGCATACAGCGGAAAACCTAATTTCCGGATACTGTTGATCCAGCTTCATGTCCAGAAGCTCCAACTGGTAGATCGTCACCGTTCTTGACTTCCGTTCTACCGTCTTCCCTTCACGCGCTAGCTCGTACAGACGCTTKCCGTCTACCTTAACGGCAGAGAACATAGGCGGAATCTGGTCGATCTGACCAACGAATTGACGCAGCGCCTTGCGCACGGCATCCTCCGTCACTTGCGGATTCGGCTGATCCTCGAGAACAGCGCCTGTTACATCCTCCGTGTCGGTTGATATACCGAGCTTAAGTACCGCCTCATACGCTTTTGGACGCTCCTGCAAGTACTCGACGACCCGTGTAGAGCGGCCAAGGCATAACGGGAGCACACCTGTTACCATCGGGTCAAGCGTTCCAGCATGGCCGATCCGCTTCATCCGCAATATGCGCCTTACCTTTGCTACTACATCGTGGGATGTCCAGCCCTCCGGCTTCCAAACCGCCAAAATGCCGTCCATGAATTAAACCAACGCCTTTCGAACTGCTTCCACTAGAAGATTTGGCGCAGCATCAAGCGAGCAGTCAAGCCGGCAGCCGGCAGCTCTGACATGTCCGCCGCCGCCGAATGATTGGGCTATTGCCGCTACATCAGCTTTGCCAGCCGAGCGCAAGCTTGCTTTCACTGCGCCGTCTTCCGTTTCCTTGAATAAAATGCCGACTTCAACACCATCCACATTAAGCGCATAATTAACGATTCCCTCAAGGTCCTCTGGAACTGCCCCCGTCGTACGAATATCGTCCTTGCCAATGTGAACCCAACCGATCTTCAGATCGTCAGAGAAGGTTAGCCGATTAAGCGACAGCTTCAACAGGTTCAGCTTCGCTATAGTCATCTTCTCGAGCAAATGATCGGCGAGTTGATGGCCTGATACGCCAATGGCGAGCAGCTTGGAGGCGATCTCCATCACGCGCGGACTCGTATTGGAGTACCGGAATCCTCCCGTATCGGTGAGCAGGCCGGTATAAATGGCCGTCGCACAATCAAGATCGAGTTCAATGCCGGCATGCTCGATCAAATCATATAAAATTTCAACGGTGGCCGCCGCGTTGTCACGTATGACGTTAACGGTGCCGAAGCCGTTGTTCGTAGGATGATGATCGATATTAAGCAGCTTCACGCCTTCAGTGAAGCTGCTTGCAACGTCACCGATACGGCGGAAGTCAGCGCAATCGACTGATACGACCGTCGCAAAGGACTGCTCTAGAGGATTCGCCCGATAATGACCGATCTCCGAGGAACGATGCAAGTAGCTTAGGCGTGAAGGCAGCTCGCCTTCGTTAATGAGTGTGACTGCTTTGCCCAGCTTATGAAGCAACCAGCCTACGACTACCGTAGAGCTGATTGCATCACCGTCAGGCTGTACATGCGATACGACTAGAAAGTTGTCTCCTTCTCGCAAGAAAGCGAGTGCTTCGTCCAACTGCTTCAAGTAGCTCGCGGACCCGATCATCGAGCATCGTTTCCGTTATTAATATCGTCGAGCAATGACTCAATTCGGCTGCCGTACTCAATACTGCTGTCGAACTTGAACAGCAGCACGGGCGTGTGGCGCAGCTTCATTCGCTTGCCAAGCTCGGAGCGAAGAAATCCGGTGCCGCGGGCTATCGCCTTAAGTGTCTCTTCCTTCTGCTCTTCGCTGCCAAGCACGCTCAAATATACTTTCGCTTGCGAAAGATCGCTAGTCGTCTCTACCCCTTTATTACCGTAACAGGG
>NZ_JBFRGE010000105.1:0-16291 GCF_052115185.1 Paenibacillus sp. 2TAB19
CCCCGCTAAGTCATCCCCGAAGGAATAACTCCGCTCGACTTGCATGTATTAGGCACGCCGCCAGCGTTCGTCCTGAGCCAGGATCAAACTCTCCATAAAGGTAGTTCGACTTGCTCATTACTTTGTATTGCTTTAGTTAGAAGCCGAAGCTTCTTAACTGGCAGTTTCGCTCGTTGTTCAGTTTTCAAAGAACAATCTTTTCTTTCGTGTCCGGCGTGTGTTTCTCTCGGCCGGAATTAGAATATACCATGATTATATATAAGAGTGCAAGCATTATTTTAAATTTGTTTTATATATTTTATGAATACATTCATTTATTTAATTAATAGTCGATTTATTCCTCTCAAAAGAACAGGCCGTTCCTTAGTCACTCTTGAACTAAAGAACAGCCATTCAACTACGCCTGTCCTGCTTCCAGCTCGCGCAGCCGCTCATCATACTGCCCCAACAGCTTGTACAAATTACGGTTGCTCTCGGATAAGCCACCCTTCCGGTTGCGCTGCAGCCAAAGCCGGTTAAACTCCTCAATAATCAAAGCAAGATCAGCCTTCAGCTTCCGCAGCCACTGTCCTTCCGCCTCGCTATCCGGCAGCTCAATGCGGTAAATATAACGATGAAGACCTGAGCCATGCGCGATGAGACGGATCGCATTCGCCAATTCGGCGACGACCGTATCCGCATCCACGATCTGAAGCTGTACCCGCCCAAGCTCTTTTTCGCGCTGCTTGATCCACTCCTGCATCTCGTTGTAGCGGTAATCTAGCTTGAACGGTGTGCCGCTGCCTCCGATCTCTACCAGCAGCTTGACCAATACAGCCGTATCCGACTCCAGCTTCTCTCTGGTAGACAAACCGCGATTGAGCAAATAGCTCATATACGTCATATTTTCCAACGTGCTTTGCTCCAGATGGTAATAGCGTCCAAGCTCCAATAGCAGCTTTCCGATGCCGCCGCTGCGATCGCGCAAGATACATTCTGATACGTATTGCTCCACCTGCTCCATCGTCCCGACATTGGCGTCAACTTGCCAGCTTGCTCCTGCGGCATATACATAACCCGGATAACTGGCAGCCATCGGCTGCCAGTGGCCGGAATCGCCCCAATCCGTTACGACAAAACCGCCGGCTCCGTACGTTTTACCGTTAATTGCCGCATCGGATACGTTGGCAATCATATTATCCGCTCTGCCCGTAATCGCCGACCAGGAGCTAGTGCCGGGACATACATAGAAAGGCACGCCATTTTCCTTGAAAAGCTTGCAATGAGGCTCGAACGTCTTCTGTCCCTCATAATTCCAATCCAACACCGTTACATCTTTCGGAAGCAGCGGAATGATTTCTTCATGCTTCGTTATAATATCTCCCCACATCAGGGTACGCTTGCCGTAGCTGCGGACGATGTCGAATACCTGCTCCGCATATTCCAAATACAGCTTGCCTATTCCGATCTCATCGGCTCTTGCTTTGCTTTGTCCCGCTCCAAGACCGAATGGCTCATCCAGATTAATATTTACGTAGTCCGAAGAGAAGTGAGGCAGCAGATCGCTGAACATTGTCTTCACCAAATCGATCGACCGCTTATCCGTCGGATTCAACGTAACCGGCGGCAGCTTGATGGCGATTGGCGTTTGTTGCCCCCCAGGATGCTCCGCCAGTTCAGCAAAGGCAGGTTTGGCTACCCAAGGCCCCATATGTCCAAGACAGTTCTGATTCGGAACGAGATCGATAAATTTCCCCTTCGCATAAGCATCCAATTCCCGAAATTCCGCCGCGCTGATCGGCGTCGCGTCCGGGAACGAGTCCCTATATGCTTCATAATCAAAGCTGAAGCCTTCCATATACAGCTGCAAATGATTAAGCTTCAGCTCGGACATCCGATCAATCAAAGACAGTATAGTATCTAAATTAGGAATTTTATTTCGCCCAATATCGAGCATAAGTCCGCGCACGGGGAAATCCGGTTCATCCTCGATTCGGAAGTGATTCCAGGCCAGTCCTTGTCGAGCCATCAATTGCTCCAGCGATACAAGTGCATAGTGCAAGCCTTCCACTTCGTTAAAAGAAAGCTGCAACCCTTCACCATTCCACTCGATCACATAGCCCTGCGGATGCAGCTCTTCGGTGCGGCCGAGCCGCACTTCCGTCGCCGTCGACGCTTCCTTCGCACCCGCACCTGCATTCACTGCTGCCGTCTCCAGCCGCTCTTTCATGCGCAATGCTCCCGCTGCTGACTCAGCTTCTGCGCCTAAGCAGCTTACCGAGAAGTTGGCCGAAAGCGCCGAGCTCCCTTCGAGTCTCTCCGCCTTGCGAGGCTGCGGATAGAGTAGTAGTGTATCTTTCATGTAAGCATCCCCTTCCTGTTCAGTCCTTATTTAACTCTACTAACACTTGCGCCAGCCTTTCTTCCGTAAACTTGCCTCCGCTGAAGGAAAGCAGACCGCGCAGCGGCATATGCTCCATAAAAGCTCTAAGCATCTCCTTATGCTCCTCGCCAATCGAGGCGGCGAACGGCAGCATCCCGATAAGCTGCTGAACGAAGGCCGCCCCCTTCTCCGTCTTCGATAGATCGGACACCGTCGAATTGCGGTGGAACACGGTTGTCCGCACGGCCGTAGATACAACGGTTACTCGTTCGGAGATAACCATTTCCTGCGACGACTTGCCGACCGCTATATCGAACGAGCCCGTCTCGACCGCCCAATCGCCAGCCTCCTCATCGAAGTAAGCGAAGCTTCGTTTGTCCAGCGTGAACAAGACCGTCTTCTCCTCGCCGGGAGCGAGTTCTATCTTATCGAAGCCTTTCAGCTCCTTGTCGGGACGTATCACGCTGCTTTCGACATCACTGACGTAGAGCTGCACAATCTCCTTGCCTGGTCTGCTGCCCGTATTGCGCACTTTTACGGATACGGTCAGTGTTTCCGTATCGTTAAGCTCCCGTTTATCGACCAATAACTCCGAGTATTCGAACGTTGTGTAGCTTAAGCCATAGCCAAAGGGGAACAAAGGCGGCAGCTTTTTCTTGTCGTAATAACGATATCCGACAAATAGTCCCTCTCTGTATTCCACCTTATCTCCTTCACCAGGGAAGAAGAGGTAGGATGGGTTATCGCTTAGCTGAACAGGGAAGGTTTCTGCCAGCTTGCCGGACGGATTCGCGTCGCCGAACAGCAGATCGGCGATTGCGCCGCCAAGCGCTTGGCCTCCCAAGTAAGCTTCAAGCACCGCTTTGGCGCTGCCGAGCCAAGGCATCTCGATCGGAGCGCCATTGCTTAACACGATAACCAGATTCGGCTGCACGGCGGCAATCGATTCGATTAGTGCCACCTGATTCGCGGGCATACGCAGATGCTTGCGGTCGAAGCCCTCCGACTCGTAACGCTTCGGCAATCCTGCGAATAACACGGCAACATCGGCTGCCTTTGCCTGCTCCACCGCTTCCCGCGCCAACGCTTCATTCACATCGTCGCCGTCAAGCTCATAGCCTTGAGCGTATGCGAGTATCGCCCCGGCGCCTGCCGACCGCGTCAATTCCTCGTTGATGTCTTCCAAGYGAGTCGGATTAATCTGCGAGCTTCCGCTTCCTTGGTAGCGTGGCTCTTTGGCGAGCGCGCCGATCACTGCGAGCTTGCCGCTTCGCTTCAGTGGCAGAATGCCGTCTTCATTCTTCAGCAGCACCATGCTCTCTCTGGCAACCTCGCGCGCCAGCTGATGATGGGCTTCCGGATCGAGGACTGCGTCCGGCTTGCGGCTGTCCACCGCTTGGAAAACCACTTTCAACAAACGCTCTACGGCGGCATCCAGCTTCTCGACCGGCAGACTGCCGTTATTGACCGCGTCTATAATGGCACGATCGCCTTCGCCATAGCTGGAGGGCATCTCCAGCTCCATGCCGGCAGCCAGCCCCTTCACGCGATCGTTCACGGCGCCCCAATCGGACACCACAAACCCTTCATGCCCCCATTCATCCTTCAAAATGCGCGTCAGAAGCGTCTCGTTCTCTGCGGCGAATTCGCCGTTCACTTTGTTGTACGAGCACATAACCGTCCATGGCTGCGCCTTCTTCACTGCGCCTTCGAAGCTGGCCAGATAGATTTCACGAAGCGTGCGTTCGTCGATGATCGAGTCGGACGTCATCCGTCGATGCTCTTGATTGTTCGCCGCGAAATGTTTGAGCGACGTCCCTACGCCTTCGCTCTGCACGCCTTTAATGTGATGGGCAGCCATCTCGGTGGAAAGATAAGGGTCCTCGGAGAAATATTCAAAGTTGCGGCCGCAAAGCGGGGAACGCTTAATGTTCGCGCCCGGTCCCAGCAGCACGGCGACATTCTCCGCTTGGCATTCCGTTCCCAGCGCGCGCCCCATCCGCTCGATCAAGTCGCGATTCCACGAGCTTGCCACCCCCGCGGCAGACGGAAAACAGGTTGAAGGAACACTGTCGAACAAGCCCAAATGATCGGCCGAAGCCCGTTGCTTACGCAGCCCGTGCGGTCCATCCGTGACCATAATAGACGGGATGCCAAGTCTCTCGATTCCTTTCGTATGCCATGTATCCAATCCGGAACATAGCCCCGCTTTTTCCTCCAGCGTCATCTGCCCGATCAGCGCTTTGATCTCTCGTTGCTTACTCATGTCCGCTTCCTCCCTCTCCTACCTGGATCTGCATGACTGCCGTCCATTCGAACTTCGCCGACCAAGCCGTCCGGCTGCTTGAGCCCACATGAACGATAAACTCGCCCGGCTCTGCCGCATAACCCACGGCTGGTGACCAGAATGCCAAATCCCGCTCCCCGATCTCGAATGCGACATCCAGACTGGCTCCCGGCTCCAGCCATACTTTGCGGAAACCCTTCAGCTCCAAGACCGGACGCACGATGCTGCCGTGCAAGTCTTGAATATAAAGCTGCACCGTTTCCTCTCCCGCCGCTTCGCCTATATTCGTAACGGTCATAGAAACCGTCAGCTTCTCATCGCCCTCTATCCTGTTTCGATTGAGCTTCCCGTTCGAAAAGTCGAAGCTCGTATAGCTAAGACCGTAACCAAACGGATATAGAGGCTCGTTCGGCCCATCCAAATATTTAGAAATATATTTACTATTTCGATTTTCTGCCGTAAGCGGTCTTCCTGTATGAAAATGATTGTAGTATACCGGGATTTGCCCTTGATGCGCCGGGAAGCTCATCGTCAGCTTACCGGATGGATTGTATCCGCCCGTTAGAACGTCGGCAACGGCATTCCCTGCCTGCGAGCCGAGGAACCAGGTTTCCACTATCGCGCTCACGTTGTTCTCGAACCAATCCAGGACAAGCGGACGGCCGTTCGTCAGCACGAGCACGACCGGCTTGCCGAGCTCTACGATCGCTTCGGCCAATCGTTGCTGCGCTTCGGGAAGCATAAGGCTCAGACGGGAAGCTGCTTCTCCGGACATATCGCTATTCTCGCCAAGCGCCAGAATAACGAGCTCCGCCTGCGATGCCTGGGCCAGTGCTTCTTCAATTCCGCCTTGAATCGATTCATTAACGCCGCTGCCTTGCGCATAGAGCAGACGGTTCTCCGGTATATCCCTGTTCAGCAGCCCTTCATACAACGTAACCGTCTCATGGCTGAAGCGCGAGAACTGCCATGGGCCAAGCAGATCCCTGCTGTCCGCGAACGGTCCGATCAGCGCGATTCGCCCGCTTTCCTTGGCAAGCGGCAGCACGCCGTCGTTTTTCAGCAGCACGATCGACTTGCGGGCAAGCTCCAAGCTAGCCTGCAGATGGCTCTCGTGGAAATGATAGTCGCGCTCCTTCTCAGGACGAATATACCGGAATGGATCATCCATCAGTCCAAGCTTATATTTAAGAATCAAAATGCGGCGAACCGCATCGTCAATCAACGACTCCGCAACTTTTCCTTCCCGCACCAGCTTTGGCAAGTTCTCGTAGGAGCGAGTAGCCATTTCAATGTCCATCGTAGCCCTAACCGCTTTTTGCGCGGCTTCCTCCACATCCTTGGCATGGCCATGGGCTACGATCTCATCGACCGCTCCATAATCCGAGATAAGAACGCCGTCAAAGCCAAGCTCCTCGCGCAGCAGCCCCTTAAGCAGCGGCTCGTTCGCCGCTACCGGCACGCCCTGATAAATATTGAAGGCATTCATGACCGATGCCGCGCCAGCCTCGATGCCGGCTTGGAACGGCGGCAAAAACACGTTCCTAAGCGCGGCTTCCGACAGATCGACCGTATTGTAATCCCGACCGCCCTCGGCTGCGCCGTAACCGATAAAATGCTTCAAGCAGGCGACGATAGTCTCCTCGCCGAACAGCGAATCGCCCTGAAATCCTTCTACCTGCGCTTTCGCAATGAGTGCTCCCAGATAAGGGTCTTCGCCGGCGCCCTCTACGACGCGTCCCCACCTCGGGTCGCGGCCGATATCGATCATCGGTCCGTGGTTATACATCGTACCGGAAGCGCTGGCCTCCTTCGCCGCAATCTCGCAGGCTACTTTAATGGCGTCCATATCCCAGCTGCAAGACCATGCCAGCGGTACGGGAAAGATCGTCTGCGAGCCGTGGATAATATCGCCGTTGAACAGCAGCGGAATGCCATGCGGCGATTGCTCGACGGCAATCTTCTGCAACTGGAACACGCGGCTAACGTCGAACGCGCCCAGCACCGAGCCCGCTCTTCCTTCCGCGATCAGCTTCTCCGGCGGATCGCTGGCAACCGAGTTGCCGAACGAGAAGTTCGACGCCAGCACTTGGAACATCTGACCGACCTTCTCTTCCAAAGACATGCGCCTCAGCAATGAATCTGCCGCGGATCGAATGTCCTCATCCGTACGTTCTTGAACGCCGATCTTCCGATACGGGCGGATTTCCTCGATCAACGCTTCGGACAGGAAAGGTCCGCGTCCGCTTTCTCCTTGCAACGGCAGCACCCCGAGGCCTGGAATATCGATGCTGCCTTCGAAATTTTCCTCGTGGAAGTCAAGCTGGACAACGATCTCTTTGCCCGGCATCCAGAACGCCGATGCCGTTCCTCTTAATTGATTGCCTTCGACAACAAGCGAATCTATCTTAATCGGTATCGACAGCGGTTCCGTCGCTATATCGAGCGTATATGTCGCTTTCTTCGAAACTTTGAATTGCATTTTCATTTGCATTGAAGGCGTAGCAACAATCGCATGCCATAATCCAATCATTTTGCAACCTCCCCAGTACGAGTCTTGATTAGCCTTTGACTGCGCCGATCGTCAACCCTTTGATAAAGTATTTTTGGAAAAAAGGATACGCGATCAATACCGGCACAATGCCGATGACCGCTATGGCCATACGGAACGTTTCGCTAGGCAATTGCTTGATGATGCTGCCCGTCCCCATATTGCTATTGCTCGTCAGAAACTCGATGTCGCTCATAATCCGATTGAGCACATTTTGCAGATTGAACAGGGTGGAATCCGTAATGAACACGAGACCGTTATTCCAGTCATTCCAATAAGCAAGCGCTTGGAACAGTCCGATTGTAGCCATAATCGGCAGCGACAGCTGCAGTACGATACGGTAATAGATCGTAAATTCGCCTGCTCCGTCGATACTTGCCGATTCGATAACGGGCGTCGGAACGCTGTTCATGAAGAACGCCCGCATGAGTAAGACATTAAAGCCGTTCATTAGCAGCCACGGTACGATCTGGGCGAAAAGCGTGTTTTTGATATCGAACATTTGCGTATAGATCATATAGGTAGGCACGAGTCCGCCGTTGAACAGCAACGTGAAAAATACGATGAACGACAGAATCATGCCGCCCGGCATGTCCTTGCGTGATAACGGATAGGCAAGCAGAGAAGTTATTAGAAGACTCACGATCGTTCCGATCACCGTAGTGATGATCGTAATGCCGTAGGCATGATAGATCATTTTCGAGTTTTGCAGCAAATATTCATAGGCAGCCAGGCTGAAGCTGGAAGGAAAGAAAGTGTATCCTTGGGTCACGATTACGTCCGGCGACGTAATGGAAGCCATGAACAGCAACACAAAGGGAAGGATGCAAGCCAGCGAGAACAAACCTAGAATCAAATGCGACGCCCATTGCCAGCCGCGATATTCTTTTGTCATTTCAAATCCTCCTAGAACAATGCGTTGTCTTTATCGAACTTGCGAACCGTATAATTGGATACCAGTACCAGCACGAAGCCGACCAGCGATTGATAGAAGCCCGCCGCTGCCGACATGCCGATATCGCCTAATTGCATGAGCCCCCGGAATACGTAAGTATCGATGACGTTCGTCGTTTCGTACAACGCCCCGGAGTTCATAGGCACTTGGTAGAATAGGCCAAAGTCGGAATAAAAAATGCGCCCGATGCCAAGCAGCATCAGCATCGTAATAATCGGCGTTATCATCGGAAGCGTAATTTTGCGAATTTGCATCCATTTCGAAGCGCCGTCCAGCTCCGCAGCTTCGTAGTACTCGCGGTCAATGCTGATGATAGCGGCAAGAAAAACGATGCAGGAATAACCGGCTCCCTTCCAAATGTGAACGATAGTCAATATGAACGGCCAATATTTAGGTTCGAGATACCAAGAGATCGGGTTCAGCCCGAACATCGGCAGCACCGTGTTGTTAATGAAACCCGAATCGGCGCTAAGCAGCGCATATACGAGATAGCTGACTAGAATCATAGAAATTAAAAAAGGCATAAGAATGACGCTTTGATAGAAGCCTYGCGCCATCTTGCTTCTGATTTCATTAAGCAGGATCGCGATGCCGACCGCTACGCTTAACCCGACGATAATGAAGACCGCATTGTAGAGCAGCGTATTCCGTGTTATAACGAAAGCGTCCGTCGTTTGGAACAAATACCGAAAGTTTAGAAAGCCTATCCAGTCGCTTCCCCATATGCCCTTCGTATAATTGATATCTTTGAAAGCAATCGATAGGCCGAACAGCGGCAAATAATTGTTGATGACCAGATAAAGCAAACCCGGCAGCATCATGATGTAAAGCGGAATGTACCGGCGAAAACTAATCTTTCTCTTTTGACGCATTATCATATTCACCATGCTCTCTCCCTTTCTCCTAGCCTGCGGGGAAAAATAAAACCCGGCCAACGCGTAATTGACCGGGCCACCTCTTCCATCCGTTTGTATGTTATTGCGCTGAATTTCCTTTTGCCCACTCGTCCAATTGCTTCTGCTTCTCAGCAATGATCTTATCGATGCCCGCCGCTTTCAGCTTGGCGATGAACTCCGGCAGCATTTTGGCCGGATCTACGCTGCCTGTCTCAATCGGAAGCCTATATTGCGTAACAACGTTGGATACCGCTGCGTATTCCGTCTTAACTGCCGTCCCGTCGAATACGAAGCCAAGCGCCTTGGACGGTTTGGCGTTTTGGTTGAACTCGTTCGTCTTGACCCAAATGTCCGGATCGTCGTTCTGCATCACGTAGGATAGGAATTGATTCCCGAACATCCAACCCATCATATTGTAACCGACCGATGCCGCATCCTTGCCTTCCGGATACGAAATAATATGATCGTCCGCACTGCCTGCTTTCACATAGTGCGTTCCTTCAATGCCCCAGTCGAACAAGTTGACAATATCTTTGTCCGTATACATCAGGTTCAGGAACTTCATCGCTTTTTCATGGTTTTTGGAGTTAGCCGGTATACCCCACATTGCGCCTGTAATATTGCTTGTTGTCGCAACCGGAGCGAGCAGCTCTTTCGCTACCATTTCCGTTCCGCTTGCTTTGGTTTCCTGCGCCGCGAATCCCGGCTTCTGCAGAGCGAGATACGAGAATGCTTTGCCTGCGCCAATCAACTCGAAAGTAGTCGTTTTATTCGTTACCGCGTCCTGCAAGACGTACCCGTTCAGATACCACTCGCGGATTCGCTCGACAAACGCTTTGTATTCCGGCATTTCGTAAAGGTTGACTACCTTTAATCCGTTGTCATGGTTCGGCAAGACGCCCATGTTATCGGCAAGTGAATCATAGAAAACGAAGTTGTCGCGGAACGATTGGCCTGGCGCGCCCGGAACTAATGGCACGACGCCCGGCTCGTTATCCTTGATCGTCTTCAATACGTTCGCCACATCGTCAAGCGTTTGAATGGCGTCAATGTCGATGTTGTACTTGTCGACCAGATCCTTGCGCATCGTCAAACCGTAACTGCCCGCCAAATCGCGCAGCGTAGCAACGCCGTAGATGCTGCCGTTAACTTTGGTTGCATTGACATATTTCTCGCCTAACGAGGACATTATGCCTTCACCATACTGCGTGAGCAGCTCGTCCAGCGGAATAAGCTGTCCTTTTGCAACCATATTGCTGTACATGCCGCCAGCGACATACGTTAAATCAAGCGCTTCGCCTCCGCTGAAGATCAGATTCATGCGCTGTACCCAATCGCCCCCGTTAATCGGCAAAAATTTGACGCGAGTCTTGATCTTTTCTTCGGCRATGCGGTTAATCTGGTCTTCAACGAGCTGCAGATCTTTCGGTGAAGTCGTGACGAGAGGAAAAGCTATCGTAATTTCCTCGATCTTGTCTTCGCTTTGATTGCCCTTGCCGGCTTCGTTATTGCTGCCGTCGTTTCCTTTGCCGCATGCCGATAAGATCAAAGCACAGCACATGAGCAGCGCGATGGCGCCTGACATCGTTTTTTTCATCTGTTCTCCCCCGCTTTACGTGTAATGTTTATTTCTGAGTTTATTGTACGATGTCGAGGCCTGCCTCTCTGCTCCGATTACGACCTATCTCTGTCACTTTCTCGACTTTCGGTTGCCGGACGCTCTTGCTGATACGTGCTCCGATATTCCATCGGATTAAGCTCCATGTACTTTTTGAACATGCGGGAAAAATGCGAGAAATTCGCATACCCTACTTTGCTTGCTATCGTGCTGACTGACATTTCCGTATTGACGAGCAAGCCTGCAGCCATCCCGAGCCGCTGCTGCAGCACGTAATCGGACACCGACATGCCGGTTTCTTTCTTGAATATTCGGGTCAAATAGTCCGGATTCAAATAAACGTAATTCGCGATTTCTTCACGCGACAGGTCTTCCGCAAGATGCTCGTGAATATAAGCCTTCACCTTGTCCGTCACGCTTTGAGATTGATCAATCGTCGATAGGAATGAAATAGACTTGTCTACAATATGCGCAATCCAGACCAAAGCATCGGTGGCCGAACGGGTAGCGGAGGTGTAATACGCCTTGGAAGCTTCATCGCCGAACAAGTGATGCGCCTGTATGCCCTTCACTTGAAGCTCGTAGTAGACCATCTGCTGAAAATCTTGAACGAACTGATGAAGCAGTTCCGAATTTAATTGATTGGATAAGACCAAATTATGAATGTAGCTCTCCGTCGCCTTCAACAGCTGCTCGCTTGTGCCCTCTTTTAGGAGTACGGCCCACAAGCCCATATCGTGCGGCAAGCTCCCATGGAGCGAAGACTGCGCATCTTGCAGAGAGAAGACGCCCTCGTCGTGCGCAACGTTGTTCGAATCGAGTCTGCGCAGCTTAAGAACCATCTCCGCCATATGATGACCTTGCGTAATTTCTCCTATATAACAGGTTACTCCCGCATAAAAATACGTTTGACACGCCTCGGTAAACGTCTCGCATGCAGATCTCAGCTTCGTCTTGTCCGCCATGTCCTCCAGTTCTCCTCTTAGGAGAGCCAACATGCAGCTATCGCCAAGAGTGATCAACAATCCGCTTTCCAGCTCGTTCAGCACGATTTCCTCGGCCGATTTGCGTATCGCGTATTCCATGATTTTCTCTTCGCGTATCGTAATCTTTTTATGCCATCTCCTTATATGAATAAAGACCGGCAAAAAAGTCATCTCTTGCGAATAGGGGATGTTCCGCTCTTCCGCCGCTATCCCAATCGCCTTCGCAACGCTCGGAATCGATTGATTCAATATATCAAGCCAGAAACGTTCGACGAGAAGCGGTTGATGCTGCACCCAATATTTCCCGTATTGGCTGAATTCGCTTAGCTTGCTTTCCTGATCGAGCTTGGTGATGGCTCGCTTCACGGCTTCTTCGACATCCCGATAAGGAATCGGTTTAAGCAAATAATCCAGACTTCCCAGCTGAATTGCTTGCTTCGCGTATTGAAAGTCGGCATGGCTGGTCAAAAATATCGTCTCCGTCGCGGGATAATGCTGCCTCACCCATTCCAGCAATTCCAGCCCTGTTCCTTGAGGCATTTCAATATCGCACAGAAGTATATCCACTTGATTCGCCTGAAAAATTTCCTTGGCCTGACTAGGGCTAAAGGCGGTGAACAGACGGCTAATGCCGATTTCCTCCCAGCGCACGCCTGATTTCAGCCCTTCAACGGCAATAAGCTCGTCATCCACGATCAAAAGTTGACGCAATGCCCCTCTCCTCCTTTCTGCCGGTTTCTATGCGCAGAGGAATTCCGATTTCGACGACCGCCCCTTGCGGATCATCGTTGTAGCATTCCATCCATGACTGCTCCCCGTATTGCAGCCGCAGCCTCTCTCTGGCGTTCCACAAGCCGAAATGCTCCCCTTTATCATCCACTAATTGTTTGCCGGACCGAATGCTCTCAAGCGATTCCTCCGAGAAACCGTTCCCGTTATCTCGGATCGTAAGCAGTACCATTGGTTCTTCCGACTCCTCATCCAGCACCGCCTCAATCGTCAGTACGATCGGATGCTCCATGCGAACGGCATGCTTGATCGTATTCTCTACGAAGGTTTGCAGCAATAACGGAGGAATAGGCGTATCCTGAAGATAGCTTGGCACCTCGATCACGCAGCTCAATTGATTGGGAAAACGCAATTGCTGAATGCGCAAGAAATTCCGCACATGCTGCAACTCGTCCCTTAGCAGCACGAATGGATGATTACTTTGGAGCATGTAACGGAAATAATGAACGAGACACATCGTCATTTCCTGAATCAATTCATACTGCTTCACTTGGGCCAAGTTGTATACGATATTTAGCGAGTTCGTAAAAAAATGCGGGTTGATCTGCAACTGCAAATGCTTCATCTCTGCCCTTTGCTTGCTAAGCTGCTCCTCGTATACATGGATCTTCAGCTCCTCGATTTGCGAGATCATCTGGTTAAACGTTCGGTTCACCAGCTGGAACTCGTCGGATACCGGGCTTTCCTCGATTTTCATGTTGAAATTACCTTCACCGATTCGCCGCATAGCCATCGTCATCTTCTGCAGCGGCAGCAGCAGCACCTTGCGGAGAAACCAGAAACTTAGCGGCAGCAGCACAAGGGCGATCATAAGAACGATAACCGCCGCTTTCTCTAGATAAGGCAGTTTTTCAAGAATAAGCTTGTCCGGGACGACAGCAGCTAGACTGAAGTTCCCCTTTTGCGACGATTCGCCTACGACGAGATAATCTTTGTTCGTACCCGACAAGTAGTAATGCTCGAACCCCGCCGTAAAATCAAGTCTTTCATCAGCTAACTCGCGCGTGCTGAACAATGTCGTTCCAGCCGAATCTACAATCAGCGTTGAACCCGTATCTCCAATGTCCATAACGCGAAGCGGTTCTAGCAACGACTCCGCCTTCACCCATGCGCCAATGAAAATATCGCCCTCGCCAAACAAACGTAAAATGTAGCTTTCGCCGTTAATCGTCTGAACGGACCACTCCGCATTCTGATGCTTAGGCTGCTCGTTCAGTCCCATCACTTTCTCCACCAGCGTCTTGCGAAGATTCATCAGCTCGTTATAGCTGAGTTCATTCCGTGAAACCTCCACCATATCGTGCTTAGTAATTGAATATACAAAAAAACCGTCGATATAAGGATATACGATAAGATCGGAAGCCAGCCTGCGATTCACGCTGTTCTTGGCCATGACGTAAGCATCATCCGAGCTCGCCTCGCCCATCGTCAGCAAGTTGAAATCTGTGAGCATCAATCCCATCATATGACGCTCTGCCTCGGAGAGTTGGTCGTCTATTTGCTTCATGTAGACGGAAACCAAATTTTTATTCGAATTAGCGACCTGATTATGAATAACATCCACGCTGTATCGGTTGTTGTAAATCAGCATGGCAATCAGAGGAAGCGTAATGCATAGAAGGCYAAGCACCAGCTTGACCCTTATCGATCTCCAAGGGATTGTCGTTAAACTGCCAAACACGCTCATTCCCCCTGTCGGAACTATGAATTTTGTTTTTGTTATCAAACGGTTCGACTCTATTCTCCCGTTTAACATAGTTTGCCGATTGTCCGGCTATTTATTTAAGTTATCGCGAATGTATTAGCCACATTGCGGCTAATGCTCATAGGTTGAATCTTTTTTTCAGCCATTTTGCTGCCATATCGAACCAAACCGCCACTTCTGCATTCAACTGGGTATCATCGACGGCCGTCGTCTCGTCGCACATGGACAAGCCGTGAACCCCCGATTCAAATACGTGCAGCTCGTAAGGTACCTTGTGCTGGGCAAGAGCAGCCGCAAACCGCAATGAGTTTGCCGCGAATACGATGTGGTCATCGGCTGTATGCCACAAAAAAGAAGGCGGCGTCTTCTCGGACACGTAACGGACCGGAGAACGCTCCTCCAATTGGATCTCGGTTGGCCTTGGAACTCCGAATACAGCAAGATTGGAGACGTCAAAAAATCCTTCGGGCCATCTATGCGGCGTTTTGCTGAATTGTTCCCTCATGTAAACGTAATCCGTTATGGCATAACCGAGAACAAGCGCATCGGGCTTCCAGCTTATGTCTTCGGTCTCCAGCTTTTCTTGCAGGAAAGGCTCATGCCAATGTACGCCAAGAGACGCTGCCAAATGCCCGCCCGCGGAGAACCCGGCTACGACGATCCGCTCTGGATCAATCAGCCATTCGTCTGCATGCGCCCGAACGGTCTGAAGCGCTTTGGCCAAGTCGTATAGAGGCTGAGGATAATGCGATCCATGCGGTTCTGTCATATGCAAGCTGCCCAGCGTGTCTCCTTTTGCATAAGTCGAGTAGCGAAGCACAAAAGCTTGATATCCCATACTTGCAAATCGGATTGCTACAGGTTCGGCTTCTCGATCCGATGTCATCAGATAACCGCCCCCTGGACAAATGACAACAGCCGGACGGCGTTTGTCCGTCTGATACTCGCTTGAGTTATGGAGCAGGTAACCCGTCAGAGTAACATCGGGCCGATCATCCCATAAGCTTCGTGTAAAAGTTCGCATAGCGCGGTTATCCCCCTAAATCAAATAACTTCCCCCTTTATCATATCGCTTGAAAAATATAGTCTCTATCCATTTCCCGACCTTCATCTAACACTTTCTCGACTCTTATCCGCACCGAACGACAAAACATCATACGACCGAGACTAGAGCTTTCCACATAACGGGAATTTATTGTATGCTTGTCCATATGGGAGGAGATGCATTCATGTACAAACAACTAATCGTCGGCGATTCAGCGCATGAACTGGCCAATACACGCCGTATTCTGGAACGCTTGCCCGAAGAGCATATGACTTGGAAGCCCCACGAGAAATCGATGACGCTAGGAGGACTGGCCACGCACCTTACAAACCTTCTGAACTGGCAAATCGCGATTCTTCAGTACCCCGAGCTCGATCTTTCCACCCTGCCGCGAAGGCGGGAGCCATTGGAGAAACCCGCTGACGTTCTGGCCGAGTTCGACGCGAACGTCGGCAAGGTGGAGAAGCTGCTCGCCGAATGCGACGAGCAGAAACTCAGCGCGGAATGGACGCTGCGCCACGGCAACCATATCATCCGCCGTGAATCGCGGGCAATCGCGCTCCGCACCTTCGGATTAAGCCACATGATTCACCACCGGGCGCAGCTCGGGGTATACTTTCGACTTCTTGATATTCCAGTCCCGGGCGTCTACGGACCCTCGGCCGACGAGGAAACCCAATGAACTAAGTTACTCACTTCGGTTCACGCAAAACAGTCGCAGGGCACCGGATGACTGCCGGTACTCTGCGACTGTTTGTATTTAGATGATTGCATACAAAAAAAACCATGCTTAGCATGGTTTGAGTTTGATAAGTATGGTGCGCGTAGAGGGACTTGAACCCCCACGGTCGCCCGCCAGATCCTAAGTCTGGTGCGTCTGCCAATTCCGCCATACGCGCATGGTAAGTGTTTTTCCATGATTCTGCTTCCTGAATGACTTCAGAAAAGACACAACCATTGAATTCAAGGCATTGCGCCCTGAAAACTGGATACGAAAGATGTTGCTGCTGAACTTTAGCTGTTGCCTACAGGTTGTATGGACCATATAAGCTCTTTAGGATAAGCCCTCGACCGATTAGTATTCGTCAGCTACACAC
>NZ_JBFRGE010000106.1:0-15925 GCF_052115185.1 Paenibacillus sp. 2TAB19
AGATAGGAGAGAGCATATGATTTTTTGCAGCGTTACGACGAATAACCATCTTGGGTTAGCCGTTATGATGGCATGCTCCATTAAACAATATTATCCCGGAGCGAAAATCGTATTATGTCTGGTAGAAGAAAATAAATCCGTGCTGGCGCCTTATATGTCGCTTTTCGACGATGTCGTATTGGCTAAAAACCTCGGCTTTCCCCAATTCTACCGCCATATTTTCAAGCATAGCGAAATTGAAGGCCCGTGCTCTTGCAAGGCGAGATTGATGCAATATGCCTTTAATCGGTTTCCGCAAGAGAGCAAATATGTTTACACGGATACGGATCTGATGCTGTACGGCGATATTTCAGAACTTCTCGACGCATTAGACTATCATCCGATCATACTAACGCCGCATAACTTCCAACCGAAGCCGGCCGTTATCCGTCACGGGGTATTCAATGCAGGTTTGTTCGCCTTGCGCAAATCGCCTGCAGCCAATCGTTTTCTAAAGTGGTGGGCTCATAAGCTGGATACAAGTTGTTATTTGGATGTTGATAAAGGGCTTAATGCGGACCAGAAGTGGCTCGATTACGTGCCACAATTGTTCGGCGGCTATATATTTCCGCATCCAGGCTATAACGTGGGGCCTTGGAATTTGAATGAGCGCATAATTAGCATTTCGGATACGGGCACGTTTCTTGTGAACAGCCAGCCGCTCAAAGTGTTTCATTACTCCAGCGTCCTTAGGAATCCTGATTACGTAAGCTTCTTGCAGGAAGGGTACGAGAAAGCGCCGATCAGCGATGCAACGGTAATGCTCGTCAACGGGTATCTGCATGAGATTGGCCCGCTGAGAGGCTATTATCAATTGCCTTGGAGCTATTCGTTTTTCCATTCYGGCAGGTCGGTCATGCTGAAAGCAAGGCATAAATTCAGATACCGTACTCGCCTTTTCCCCAAAGTGAAAAATCCTTATGCGAAATCGAACATGTTCTTTTTGAGGAGGAAATAACCGTGCCTGATGTAGGAATCGTTCTTCCGGTATACGTGCAAAGAAGAGATTATCTGCGCGCCGCCATTCGTTCGATCCGTAACCAGCTATACCGGAATTATAGGCTTGTCATCGTCATTGACGGGGTTACCCCAGCGGTGCAGCAAGTCGTGCGCATGGAGGCGAGACGGGATAAGCGGATTCACGTCATTGCCTACGCGCAAAATAGAGGCACCGAGCATGCCCTGAATGTCGGGTTCGACTATTTAAACCGAGTTCCGGGCATCCGGTACTTGACTTGGGTTGCCAGTGATAACATCTACCATAACAATTTCATTAAAGTGCTCAGAAGAAATTTGCGGCTTAGCCCGGATCATGTAGGGTTGGTCTATAGCAGCATGAAACTCATTCAAGGTACAGGCCAGTTTCTTGCATATACGAATACTTGGCAGAATCAGCCAAAGGAGAAGCTGCTCGACTATAACTTCATCTACGGATCGTTCATGTACAAGAAGAAGTATGCGGCAATGGCCGGCGAATATGAGCATACACCGGTCGAGGACTACGATTTCTGGCTGAAGTTGGCGGAACATTGCAGCATTAAGTATGTGCCGAGGGCTTTGGTCACGTACCGGATGTTCGCTCCTCTCAGCAATTCGTTGAAGATTAAGACCGACCCTGCTTCATTCCGGTACAATCGTTACAAATATCAACTAGTCAAACATCTTGCGCGCATGAGGCGAGGAATCGCTCCCGAGACGAGCATCATCTATTCGGTGAACGGCTTTTCCGAACAAATGGTCAATAGGCTGGAAGAGCTGCTGAATCAGAATTATTCCAACTACCGCATTTACTTGATCGATACTTCTCCTGATGGCAGCGCGGCTCAAGCCTTAAGATTGATTCCGGATGCTAGAATCGATTACGTGTCCATCCCGTCGGCCGGCGAACACGAGGTACGGCAAGCGGCCATCAACTACGCGATTACTCCGTTCGTGCTGTTCTATTCGCTGGATGGAGCGACTTTGGAAGCGGGATATTTGGAGAACATGGCAGCCAATCTGCGATCTATGCCGTATATGGCAAGGGCAGATCAGATGGCCAACAACCAGCTTTATATGTCAGCCGCTCTTGCGGCAGTATAATTCGCAAGAAGCCGCTTCCTGTCAGGAGCGGCTATCCTCATCGTCTGCGGGCATGTCGCTTTCGTATCCAAGATCATGCAGCGTCTGCCCGTAGCGAACCGTTAGCATTTTTATTTGTTCGTTCGTCAATCGCTGCTTCCATTCATGAACGATTCCTTTGCGCATAAAAGCGATATTTTTGTTCGTATCCTTATATTCTTCCCACTGATCCTGTTGGGCAAGCTCCAGCTTCTTCATATTGTCGAACGAAGACCAACGAATGGCGCGATAGATGTCTAATGCGCTTTTTTTGATGCCGAGAAACTTCATGATCTTCCTCGTTGTCCTGCCGGTATGCGAGTGAAGGTCTTCGTATTTAATGATAAGAACGCCATTCTTGATCTCATCCTTGCGGTTAAGCCAACCGTTCACGTGCTCGTCCCAATTGCCCGGCCATATTCCGCCTGCGCAGAAATGCTGCAGAAATTGATCAAAGCTTAAATCGTATTCCGGAACGGTTTTCTTATGATAGAAATAGAACGAGATAGCCACATCGCGGACATCCCGAACGATATAAATCACTTTTGCGTATCTGACGTCGAATTCGGAATGGCTTTTTACAATATAGGGATTACTGCTCTGATTGGCTTTCTCCAGGTTGAAATCCGGATAATAAATAGATGTGGTCGTCCTGTGGAAGTTGGTCCAATCCGTCGCCTGATCGAACAATAAGGATGAAAGCAGGAATCTGACCCAGGTGTTGCCCGATTTCGGATAGGATACGAGCATGACGACATTATCCGAAGAAAAGTGATTGTTGGCATTTTGATCGCTACTCATAGAATGAACCTCCTCTCTGATTCATATCGCAATCTATTATTTATTAAATGCTAGATTTGCCGTTCGGTGCTCGTCATGCCGTCCATTTTCGTTAAAGTGAGGCGTAGAACACGGAAGCGGCGACTGCGCCGTTTCCCGGGGCATTTCATCTGCATAATATGTCTGTAGAACAAGCATGAACATGTATGAGAGGAGACAGCGGAATTGAACGTGATATTATCGGCGGCTACGCATCGATCGGGCTCTACGCTTGTTCAGCGTATACTGAACGCTAGGCCGCAGACATTGATTTGGGGAGAGCATCTGGGCGTTCTAAGCCAGTTTCACGCTATATACCGGAAAGTGCAGACGTTATCGGAGAAAGGGAAGTCGAGCCGGCAAGCTTACTTCCAAAGCGGAGAAAATCCGAACCAATGGCTAGCCTTAATGACGCCGTCGCCAGAGTTCATCGAGAATGCGACGATTTCGTCGGTGCGGACATTCTTGGATCAGCTTTATCAACAAAACAAAGAAGGCCATGATATGATCGGCTTCAAGGAAGTCCGTTACGGGGCCAAGGAACTGACGATTCTGCAAAAATGTTATCCCGAGGCGAAGCTGCTCCTGCTCGTCCGCAATCCGCTCAAGGCATGGGAGAGCTATCCGAAATCATGGGGAGAATACAGCGGCGCGCTTCAATTCGCCAGGCAGTGGAACAACAACGTGAACGATTATTTGGCAATGTCGAGAAGCAATCCGCAAGCCGTATTTATTCAATACGAGAAGCTGATTGCCAAGGAAGCGGATACCGTTGGCCGATTGACGGAGCTGGCTCAAATTACGAAAGAAGAGCTTAACGGGGTGCTCGCGCAGAAGATCCGAGGCTCGGTGCGCAAAAAAACGATAACGCCGAAGCAGGCTGCCGTCATTAGGAGAGTGTGCCGGAGGAATATGAAATTGCTCGGTTACTTGTAGCAGACGGACGGAAAGGCCGCCCCTTGGGGACGGCCTTTTCGTCGTTATGCGCTATCGCGAATTCCGGTAAAACGTCTGGAAGGATATTTCGGCAAGCGATTGAATGGGGCGGGCATACGGAACATGGACCATCTGGCGGATCAGCTTGATCGTTTCTTCGAAATAGTCGATTTCGGCGGAGTAATCGCCTCGGCCGTAGAATACAACATAAGGCGTCTGCACAAGCTCTAGTCCGCGATTGATTGCCTCGACATACGATAAACCAGGGTACGCGATGTAATCGATACGGGGATCGGGCATCTCCCCGAGTACGGGCATGGCGCTTGTGTCCGGCGTTAAATCGAGAAGATAAATTTTTTGGTTCAAATAAACCTGCTCCAACAAGCTGTCGAGGCGATGCAGCGTTTCTTCGGAGGCGTCCTGGACCGGGAAGATAACGCTTGTTTCATACGGAATATTCCGCCTTGCCCTAGCTTCTTGCACGCACAGGTTAAGAAGGTATCGCTTCAAGTAGTATTTTTTCTTCGAATTGCGCAATTCGAGGGAGTTGCTATGGGGCGACCGGACTCGGAAGTCCATCAGAATTCGCGGCACAAATATCATATCGGATACTTCGGTTAGCCGCAGGAAATAATCGTAATCCTCGACGGGAGTAAAACGGTACTCGCCAACCTGCTTGGCATAACTTTTCTTGTAGAGGAACGCGTAACCGATAAAATAGGTTTCGAGCAGCTTCTCTTTCGTTTGCTGGCTTTGCCACTGGATATACCCTTTCATTTTCTCGACGTCGACGGGAACTCTTTGGTAATGCATGACGAAGCGAAAGCTGGAGTGAACGAAGCCGACATTCGGAGGCGCGTTCTTCAAGTTTCGACGGAGGATGCGGATGCAATTGGGGTAATAGTAGTTATCGCTGGATACCCATGTCAAATATTTGATGCTGCGCATCTGTTTCAAGACGTTGAAGCCGACATTAAGCGCCGTGTCCGTACCTTGGTTCTGGGGTCTCGGGATAACTTGAACTCTAGCATCTCTTCGTGCAAAGTTTCTTGCAATCCGCAGCACGTTGGGCGTAACGCCGTCAATGACGATAATGAGCTTTATGTTCCGATAGGTTTGTTTAAGAATGGAGCGTATTGCTTGCCTGAACAGCATACTGTCCTGCGTGTATACAGGCATGACTATCCCAACATCAGCCATAATGAAGAAGCACTCCCTCGTATCTTTTGATAGCATAGTATATTCGGTAGCTTCTTCTATRACACGGCATTCTCCCATTACGGCCGCTAGCCTTGGTACTTCTTTTCCACTCCAAATGCCTTGGAATGCCGACCGCCCATTTTATTTGATTGCCGCACCAATAAGACCCACCATTCATAAGATAAGTTGACTGTATCCCTTAACCTTGTTAAACCATAAAAACCCGAGCAAGGAGGGGTGACAAACATTGAAGGGTAGCGACCATAAGAGCAAGTTTTTATTGACGCATCGTGAACGCGAGGTATTCGAGCTGTTGGTACAGGATAAGACAACGAGGGATATTGCACAGCAATTATTCATCAGCGAGAAAACCGTCCGCAACCATATTTCGAATGTCATGCAAAAATTAAATGTAAAAGGTCGTTCGCAAGCGGTTGTCGAGCTGATTAAGCTTGGGGAGTTACAAATTTAACATAGTAAGCTCTCTCCATTCTCGTTTGTCAGGGCTTCTCGCCCTTTCTACATGCTTATAGAGAAAGTCAATGAGGCAGCATAGCGATATGCTGTCTTTGTTTTGCGTGGCGAGGAGACAAGCTTTGAAGGGTAGCGACCATGAGAGTAAGTTTTTTGTTGCAGCCGCTTGTCCCCGAATCTATCAATTTCAATCGGCAAACGCCTGATTTTGTAATAAATAGACTAAAGTCTAGCAGCAGGTGGGTTAATATACGATCATCTTTGATAGGCTATGAGTAATATATACAAATCCATAGGAGGTGTATATATTGTATAAGTTTGTGAACAAAAGGTCTCATAAGAGAGTAGTTTCTAAGTGTGAGCCGAAGTGGAAGCCAGCATTTAAACCAGAGTGGAAACCGGAGTTTAAACCTAATTGTAAGCCGAAGTGGAAACCGATTGTTAAACCTAAATGTAAACCGAAATGTCATAAAAATATTGTTTTGAAAAAGAAAGTCGTAAAAGTAACTTGTCCAGCTCCTATTGTTAGAGTTCGTCCTGTTCCAGGGCCGCAAGGACCACAAGGTGCGCAAGGTCCTCAAGGAAATACGGGGCTCACGGGCCCTCAAGGCACTCCTGGCACTCCGGGCACTCCAGGCGTTCAAGGACCTCAAGGCATTCAGGGCGTCCCGGGGATGCAAGGCCCTCCGGGAGGCATATCCGCGTTCGCTTTCGTGTGCAGTGATGTAGACCAGGAGGTTGATGCTGCTCCTGCCGCTGGCGCACAAGGCGGAGCTGTTACGTTCGAGAATCCACCGATTGTAGTTGGAACTGCAATTACTTTCACTGCTCCATCTAGCCTGAATATTATCGAGAACGGCTTCTATCATATTAGTTGGGAAGTTTACCCAATGGAGGGCAATTCGGCGTTCGGCCTGTGGTTCGATGCCGATGGCGCAGGTCCTGGCGCAGCAACGCTAGTTCCTTGCAGCAACTATGGATCAGCAGCTGGCAACAATCCTTACCAAGGTCAAGTCGTGGCTCAATTATCCGCAGGCGGAGTGTTGACACTTAATCGCATTGACCAAACGGGAACGGTAGTTCTCCAAGGTAATTTGACTGGGCCGAATAGTGCACCAACCGTTAGTGCTTCGATTGTAATCCAAAAAATAGCTTAATAAAGTCAACGAGACAGCATAGCGATATGCTGTCTTTGATTTGTGGACTGCGCAGGTTAATGAACAGGCTAATCTCAAAAGATTAATGCCCATTCAACTCGGCGCGCAAAATAATTTCATGGCCAGATGAGACGTTGCCGTCCGTAACCAGCTGTTCGACGGTCTTGATCAGCTCTTCGTTCTCGATCGCAACGGATGTAACCGGCGAATAGCCGGATGCAACAATCGCATCAATGTCGAAGTCAATGAGCGTTTCGCCTGCTCGGAACGTATCTCCAGCTCGAACATGAGACATAAAACCATCGCCGCCAAGCTCGCCGGTACGAACGCCGATATCGATCTGGAGTCTTAAGCCTGATGCGTGCTCGACGACAATGGAGTGGCTGGTATCGGCAATATGCGATACGGTGCCATAGAAAGGTGCGACGATTTGTCCGCTCTCCGGGTTGATGGCGAGCGCATCCTCGCGGGGTCCCGCTAGAATCTCACCTGATAGGGGAGAAGCGATGTCGACCTTTGTATGCTTGCTCTTGCCAAATAGCTTAGTTAGCATATCGTAAGATACTCCTTGGGAAAATTTAAAAAGCGCTATTAAATAAGCCATGTGAGAGTGGGTTTGCTGCCGCTGAAGCGACAGATGTCTCTGCATGGCTCATTTTGTATCCTATCGTTACTTCGACTCAGTATCCGTCCGTTTGCTCGCCCAGCTCTTCCGCTATTTCCATACCTTCGTTCGCTGGATGCGTGCCGACATGGCCGGAAGCGCCTTGTCCATTCGCATTAGCTTGCTTCAAGCCATCAGCGACACGAGCGCCATAATCGGCATCCGCTTCAGTGAAATGGCTGATCATCTTCTCTTGAATGTACGGCGTGCAGCTGCTCAATGCATCTACCAGGTTAGCGATTAGGTCATCGCGCTCAAGCTGGCTGAACTGGCGGTATGTATCACCCGCCTGCTTGAAGTTGTTCTGGCGGTCGATCGTCGCCCGCGTAAGCTTGTCCGAGTAGAACGGCTCATATGGGGCGCCGGGGCGGTCTGCCTCTTGCAGTCCCCCGAGCGATGACGGCTCATAGTTGACATGCGGATTTTGTCCAGGCGCGATATCGACGTAGAACGCCATTTGGCCGTCGCGTTGATTGGTCGCCACCCGTTTCTTAGGCGCATTTATCGGCAATTGCAAGTAGTTGCTGCCTACCCTGTAGCGCTGCGTATCGGAGTAGGAAAGCGTGCGGCCTTGCAGCATTTTGTCATCGGAGAAGTCGAGTCCGTCAACGAGGACGCCTGTTCCGAAGGCAGCTTGCTCGACCTCGGCGAAATAGTTTTCCGGGTTTTTGTTCAGAACCATTTTGCCGACGGGCAGCATAGGAAATTGCTCTGGCGGCCACAGCTTCGTATCGTCAAGCGGATCGAAGTCCAGCTCCTCATGAGCATCGTCGCTCATCCATTGTACTTGTAGCTCCCACTCCGGATATTTGCCTTGTTCGATCGCTTCATACAGATCCTGTGTGGCATGATTGAAGTTTTTGGCTTGCAGCTTCTCTGCCTCGTCTTGGGTCAGGTTGCGAATCCCTTGAAGGGGCTCCCAATGGTATTTGACGAGAACGGCGTTGCCCTCCGCATTCACCCACTTATATGTATTGACGCCGGAGCCTTGCATCTGGCGATAGTTAGCCGGTATACCCCAAGGTGAGAAGAGGAACGTAATCATATGCGTAGCCTCAGGCGTTTGCGAGACGAAGTCGAAGAATCGCCCCATGCTCTGCACATTCGTTACCGGGTCGGGCTTAAAGGCATGAACCATATCCGGAAATTTCATCGCATCGCGAATGAAGAAGATTTTGAGGTTGTTCCCTACTAGATCCCAGTTGCCGTCTTCGGTGTAGAACTTCGTTGCGAAGCCGCGCGGATCGCGCAGCGTTTCCGGAGAATGGCCGCCGTGAATAACGCTGGAGAAGCGCACGAACACCGGCGTTTGCTTGCCTGCCGTCTGGAATAGCTTCGCGCGCGTATATTTGGCAATCGGTTCATCGCCAAGCTTGCCGTAGGCTTCGAAGTAGCCGTGAGCGCCGGCGCCTCTGGCATGAACGACCCGCTCAGGCACGCGTTCGCGGTCGAAGTGCGATATTTTCTCGATAAAATGGTAGTTTTCGAGTGTGGACGGACCGCGGTTGCCAATCGTTCTAATATTTTGGTTGTCGGTTATCGGATGGCCTTGACGATTCGTTAACGTTTGCWCCGTCTCACCGGGAGCTACGCTGCCTTTATTGTCATTCGTTTCATTTGTATTCATAGCACAGCTCCCCTCCATATTGGAATCATGTGGATCCTTGCTTTAGTATGAAGCGGCATAAATATTTTTATTCATATAAAAAAAGAATGGGACAATATAGATCAATTTGCTCAAAAAATATGAATTATATGGTATGATAGAACCATTACATACGCATATTCACGATTTTCAGATTAAAATTTCATAAAATTTGCACGTTTTGTTATGTTGCTAGGAATATTGTTCCGTATTGTAATGAAAGTTTACATGGCTAAAGGCTAATGATTTTGCTCTTTTTTCTTCAGGTTTTTGCCATTATTCAATTGTCAAAAAGAGTTGGATTGTCCGTTAAGCGATCATGAGACATAATGAGAGCTATAATATACAGAAGGGCAAGATGCAGGGGATGCAGCGCAACATTTGGTTAATGGCGGTTAGCATTATCGTCATTCTTATTTTAATCAATAATACGGTCTATTATTTTTTGACGAAGAAGACGCTGGAAGAGTCGTTGAATCATGAAATGCTGGCACTGGCGAAGCAGCTTGAGATATCTCTCGAGCAATCAAGGCTCGGCGCGGAGCTTTATCAGAATCAAATCGGTCGCGAGCTGCGCACGGCTTCGATCGCAACGCAATACGCGCTTGACCCGGATGTAGAGAATGTGACGAACGAGCAGCTAGTGGAGCTGAGAGACAAGCTTGATCTTAGCCACATCACACTGCTCAAGCGAGAGCCCGACGACATTATTTTGTACAAATCATCCGACCCAACGCAGCTTGGCAAGAGCACGAAATCATGGGATCCTTGGTACACCGCTTTCAATCAGCTTTTTGACAATAAGGAAGTGACGGTTGATTGGTTAGGTCAGAAGCTGACTAATTTCTGGAGCGGGCCATTTGAAGTGTCATCAACAGACGTCAGCAAAATTTATAAATGGGGCTATTATTTCGACGGAGCTTCCAATTACATCGTTGACCCTTATGTCAGCTATGAGCTGTTGGATCAATTCGAGAAGATGACGGGTGTCGATCGAATGATCGAGAATTCGGTCAAGCATAACGACGATTTGCTCGAAATTGCTTTTATTAATCCGGAAATGTTCCCTGACGGCAATCAAACGATTCATCCGAATGGCGATGTGCAGGAGCATCAAGTGCAGCGACCGATTTTCTACGGCAATTATACGTTTAAGTCGAAGAAGGATGTTGAGCTCGTAAGGCAAGCGTATACGTCGAAGCAAATGGTAACGTTGAAAGAAAAGATTAACGGCAAGCATGTATTCAAAATGTTCATCCCCGTCGATGTAACGGATAAAGGGATGAGCATAACGGATGAGAACGGCGTTCCGATGAACAGCTATGTGCTCAGTCTCGTGTCCGACTACAATGTTGTACAGAAGCAGCTCGACAAGCAGTTTCTGAATCTTGGTCTTATTATTATCATTCTTACGGGCTTTAGTTTGCTCATTGCCTTCGTAGCCATGCGATATTTCAGACAATCTCGCGACAAGGCGGTTCGTGTTACGCAGGAAACTTATATTGATGAGATTAACCAAATGTTCCATTCGATTCGTGCCCAAAGGCATGATTTCCTTAATCACGTACAGACGATCCACTCTCTGGCCGAATTAAGCAAGACGAGGGAACTTGCTGCCTATACGAAGGAGCTAACCGGCGAAATTCGCCTAATGAACGATATTATTAATATCGGCAACCCGGCTATTGCGGCGCTCATCCGCTCGAAGATCTCGCAGGCAGAGAGCCACAAAATTCAGTTCGCTTGCTCATTCAGCGGATTGAATATGCAGGAGATGGGAGCTAAGACGCTGGATGTGAATCGTATACTCGGCAATCTTATCGATAACGCTTTCGATGAAGTGCTCAAGTATCCGGATGAGCAGCGAATCGTCAATTTAACCGGCAATCAGACTGCTTGCGAGTTGGAGCTGACGATCAGCAATATTTGCGAGGATGCTCCGGGAGTCATAACGAAGCCCCTTATGGAGGCTGGTTATTCGACGAAGCAGGATGAACATCAAGGTCTCGGTCTGTCGATCGTGAAGTCGATTACAGACAAATATAAGGGCTCGGTGAAAATAACTGCCGAACCTAATAATTGGATTACGTTTTCAGTTATCATTCCTATTTAACGTAGCTAATAAGCCGATTCGACGAGTATGATTCGTCGGTTTGGCTTATTTTTGTTTGAAGAATGAAGGATTGGGCACTTAGAGAGGCAATTGACTAGTCGTCATGTGGTATAATAGTAAGAATGCAATGGAACGGAAAGGAAGCGGGTGAATGTCATTTATGCCTCTTAGTGAAAAGCTGCACACTGCGCTGGAACAAGAGCTGCGCGATCATATAGATGCATCCGTATTAAAGCGGGGTTGGCAATATTATGTAGACGGCCGCGTTCAAAATACTCGAGCGAGCGAATACGATACGCTGTATGGGATTGTGCAAGGCAGCGATCTTTATTCGGTCGTCATGGATGCAAGTCACTTTGCTTACAGCTCATGTACTTGTCCGGAGGATCATTACTGCAAGCATATGGCTGCTGTCTTATTCCAAGCATGCAGCGAGCTCCCAGATGGTCATAAGACGGCGGAGAGGACCTACTTTCGAATGCTCGGACTTACGTCTGCTAGCGAAGTGACGATAGACAGTCGGGATCAAGCTGCTGTAGCAGCGGGGAGCGTCACTCATCCGCTAGAGCGAGCAAGCGGCGAGGAGTGGCTTGCTTGGATGGAGCAATCCCAAGGAGAGACATGGCGCAAATGCCGGCATTCGCTTCATGCCCTGCAGCCAGTGCTTCAATCCCTTAAAGGGTTATCCAAGGATTGGGAGAAGCCGCGTCAACGGCTGCACTGGGCAACTGCGGTTATTTTCGTGCTTGAGCAGGCTGAGATGGCTATTACGACAGTCGATTCGTTCAGCCGGTATTATCATGAAATGTCGTTTATTCGAATGGCTGAGCCTTGGGTTGAGCATTTATATACACTCATTGGAGAGCTTGTACCCGCTGACATGGATGATGCGGAGACACGGTGGGCAGATCTGCTCGTAGCGGTCATTAAAGCGCGGGCTTCTAACGTAGAACGCCAATTGTTTGAATGGGAATATATTTATTTGTCACTAAGCGAGAAGTTGTCGAGCAATAGGGAATGGTTCGAGCGTGAGCTGACGTCGATGCTGGAGGCGGAGAAAGAAGAGCCGTCGGCATTCGTGCAGATTGCAATAGCCATGATGTATTTCTTCGATAATCAGGATGATAAGTCGATGGAGCATTTCGCCAAGGCTAGCTTCGATAAAGCACAAAGGGTTATTTATCCTTGCGCGGCACAACGGATGGAGGAGGAGAAGTGGGAGCTTGTAGAGCTCTGGATGAGCTTCCTGTATGAGCGAATCTATCCGAACCGCAACGGCAGAACGGTAGGCGTCTTCGTGACGTTGTGCCGGAGAGCGGATCAGGATCGTCCCGACCTGCCGCAATGGTCCACCTATATGACAGAGCTGTTGCCATTTTCCTATCTAGAATTATCGGAGCATTGGCTGGGTCAGCAGCGTTATGAGGAATGGGCCGATCTCCAGCTGCTGACCGGAGCGAGGCTTGAGGATGTTGGGGTTCAAGCGCTGCGAGAAGTAGCCAAATCAGCGCCGCAGGTGCTCCTGCCGCTATACCATCAATCGATTGACGCAAGCATTCAGTCTCGTAATCGGCAAGGGTACAAGATGGCGGTGAAGCAGCTCAAGAAGCTGGAGCGTCTGTACAAATCCGAGCAGGAGGATGCTCGCTGGGATAACTATATTAAAGGCTTAACTTCGAAATATCAGCGTTTGCGCGCATTCCAGGAGGAATTGTGGAAAGGGAAAATCGTAACATGAGAGTACAAAGCAGCGTTCGCAAACTGGTGGTTGACGGATTTTGGAACGAGAACGCGGAAGAGTCAGCGATTATGCTGGTCGCAGAAGGTCGGAAGGATGCGGCAGACAATCGGCTGCGCTCTCTTTTGTTCGCATGGCATAAGGCTTCATGGTACGGTACGGAGGTTGAAGAAATCAGCGCTGGCGGCAGGACGCTTCTTCAGCTAAAGCCGCTAATAGCGGTCGATTATTTATCCGCCCCTCAGGCGGTAAGGCTGCTGCAGCTCGAATGGACGCCGAGGCTAACGCTTCTTATGCGAATCGCAGAGCAAATAAGAGAAGCGTTATTGAACGGTTGGTTCATGCCTGATTGGGCGACATGGACCGAGCATCATCGCAGCTGGCGGATGGCGATTCCGAGGCAAGAAGAGCAGAAGTTGCTCAAGTGGGAGCAGTCCATGCAGGAGGCAGCTGATGCCGGAGATAAAGGTGTCGATAGATGGATCGGTTATGCCGTCGAGCAGATGATCGAGGAGAATGAGCTAGCTGCAAAAGCATGGCGAGAGATCGGCCTGTTATCGGGCGAAGGCGTGCTAAGGCGCAAGTCGGCGGACGAGGAAGATTGGCTCATTGCTATTGGACTGAGCAAGGATACGCTGCCGTTCCGCGTAGCGCTACAGCTCGTCGAGCCTCAAGAGACGAGCGGCTGGCGTCTGCGCCCGGCGCTTCAAAGCCGGGAAGGCGGGCCGTGGCTGCCGATTCGCCATGACGGTTATACCGGCTGGGAAGCAGACACGGCAGATGGCCGCGCGATCGATGAAGCGTGGCTGCCGCTTATTGAGGCGAAGCTTGCGAAGGAGCAAGCGAAGTGGATTGACGCGCTGCCGGAGTGGGAAGATACGGCGGCAGAAGGTGTGATTCGCGCAGAGCTGACGGATAATGAAGCGTGGATGTTTCTAGAGGGAGCAAGCGTGCAACTGCTGGAGGCTGGCTGTCCGGTACTGCTTCCGAGCTGGTGGGAAGCGGTGCGTTCGCGCAAGCTGCGTCTGAAGGCGAAGATGAAGTCGTCGGTGGGGTCGGCTGCCCAGCCGATGTTCGGTCTGAATCAGATCGTTCAATTCGATTGGAAGCTGGCGCTTGGCAATGTCGATCTGTCAGAGGCGGAATTTCTTCATCTTGCCGAGCAGAATCGAAGACTCTTCCAAGTGGGCGGCGAATGGGTGCATCTTGACCCGCAGGATGTTGACCAAATAAAGCAATGGCTGAATAAGATGGGCAAGCGCAGCGGATTATCGTTCCGCGACGTGCTGGAGATGCACCTGCGCGGCGGAACGCCGCTAGAGGACGATAGTGTCTATGAATCAGAGCTTCGCGCGGAGGTTGAGCTGAACGAGCATCTGACGACTTGGCTTGCCCAGCTGCAACAAGCATCGCAGATTCCGCTAGCCGAGCTGCCTCCGCAATTTCTCGGAGAGCTTCGTCCTTATCAGTTGGAAGGCGTGTCATGGCTGTTGTTCTTGCGCAGATTCGGACTTGGCGGCGTGTTGGCCGATGATATGGGTCTCGGCAAGACGATTCAGTTCATGGCCTATATGATGGTAGTGAAGGAGAAGCAGGGCGGATTCAGAGGTCCGTCGCTGCTCATCTGTCCGACCTCCGTCATAGGCAACTGGGAGAAAGAGCTTGAGAAGTTCGCCCCATCGCTGAAGGTGATGCTTCATTACGGCGCGAAGCGCGACAAGGGTGAAGCGTTCAGAGAGGCGGCGGATCAAGCGGATATTGTTATAACCTCATATTCGCTTGCTCAATTAGATGAAGAAGTGCTTAGTCTCGTTGAATGGGATGTATTGTGCTTGGATGAAGCGCAAAATATAAAGAACGTATATACGAAACAGTCGAGCGCGATACGCAGGTTCAATGCCTTGCACCGAATCGCTCTCACCGGCACGCCGATGGAGAATCGACTTACGGAACTGTGGTCGATCTATGATTTTATTAACCCAGGGTACTTAGGCAGCTTGAATGAATTCCGCACCGCCGTAGTTGCTCCGATCGAGAAGACGCGCGACGAAGCGATGATTGCAGGGCTGCAGCGCTGGGTGAAGCCGTTCATGCTGCGCAGAATTAAGAAGGATCCTTCCATTCAGCTGTCGCTGCCGGAGAAGAATGAGGCGAAGACGTATATGACGCTTACAGCAGAGCAAGGTGTCATCTACGAGAATCTGGTTGCCGATCTGCTGGATAAGCTCGACAAGCTGGGGCCGATGCAGCGTCGCGGGCTTATCTTGTCCGCGCTCACGAAGTTCAAGCAGCTATGCGACCATCCCTCGCTTCTTAATGCTGAGGAACGCAARCTGCAATGGGAACCCGAGCGCTCGAATAAAGTGGTGCGGCTGCTTGAGATGTGCGAGGAGATCGCCGCTGAAGGCGAGCGCTGCCTCATCTTCACCCAATATGTTGATATGGGCGAGCAGCTTCAGAAGCTGCTCGAAGAGCGTCTCGGGATGCCGGTGCCGTATTTGCACGGCGGCGTGCCGAAGGCGAAGCGCGATGAAATGATTGAACGGTTCCAGAATCAGGATGAGCCGTGCTGCGCCTTCGTATTATCGCTTAAGGCTGGCGGGACTGGGCTTAACCTGACAGCGGCCAACCATGTGTTTCACTTCGATCGGTGGTGGAATCCGGCGGTCGAGAATCAGGCTACGGACCGAGCGTTCCGGATCGGGCAGACGAAGCAGGTACAGGTGCATAAGTTCGTTACGCTTGGCACGCTGGAGGAGAAGATCGACGAGATGATCGAGAGCAAGCAATCGCTTAGCGAGCAAGTCGTCGGACAATCGGAGCAATGGATTACGGAAATGTCTACCGACGACTTGAAAGAGATTTTTGCACTCCGCAAGAGCTGGCTGAAGGGGTGAGGGATATAAATGTCGGACGATAATGCTCAGTTTAAGCAAAGACTGGAGAGACTGCGGCAAGAAAACGCTCCCATGTTGAAGGAAAACTCACATGAGGAACCTTCGAAATCCAAAGAAATTGGCGGATTGCATAGTGAAAACGG
>NZ_JBFRGE010000107.1:0-15747 GCF_052115185.1 Paenibacillus sp. 2TAB19
GCCGTTCGACTCTTATTCTGATCCGATATCCTATCGTAAAATATTGATGAATTCGAAAGGAATGTTCTCGGAAATCTATATAACGGGWAGCAAGTCCATTCACGGATATGTAACGACGGTCATGAACGATTTTTTCGTGTTCTATACGCCGGTCTATCATACCGTTATCGTCTCGCTGCAGCATCTTAAGTATTTGATTCCCTATGAGCCGAATGCAACGCCGTACTCATTAACGGCTGCGCAATTCCCGCTCAAGCCATCCCCGATCACGCTCGCGCGTACATTCGATCAACAGCTACGCAAGCTGATCGGTGAGTTTGTCGTACTCGACTTAGGGGATAATCCGAATAAGACGGGTGTGCTTCGCGATATAGACCAGAATATGATCGAGCTGGTTACAGCAAGCGGCGACGCGATATTTCTCCATTTTGACCATGTCAAATCGATTCATGTACCCTAATGAAATAGACTGCGTGAACAGCTGCGGAAGCAGCCTGACGGCAGTCTTTTTTTTGTTTTCAATGGGACGATTGTGCTCTGAGATGCATGGAAATACGGTTTTGGGGAATCATTTGCTTGTAAGGAAGTGAATGACAAATGACAGCCAAAACATTCGGCATAGTGCCGGCTATATTCATATTTTGTTTATCGGTTGGACTCGCAAACCATGTACTTATCGTTCCGTTCCTGCTAAACGCAGCCATGCGCGATGCGTGGATGTGCGTCCTGATCGCCCTTATCGTATCGTTGCCATGGATGATGTTCCCGTTATATGGCTTGCTCAAAAAAATGAACAAAGAGCCGATTGACGAATGGTTGAAGCAGCGGGTACCTGCTTTTATTTCGCATGTCATCGTGAGCGTGTTCTTAGTTCTTCTCTTGATAACCAGTTACGACACGCTTGTCATTACGTCTTCGTGGACGGCAACAACGTATTTGCCGAAGACGCCGCCGATGGTTGTGTGCGCCGTGTTCTTAGGCTTAGGCATTTATGCAGCATTATCGAATCTGCGCACGATCGCTTATGTAAGCTGTATACTACTGCCTCTCGTTGTTCTATTTGGCGATTTTGTCATGTCCGCCAATATACCGCATAAGGACTACCATTACATGCTTCCGTTACTGGAGAACGGGCTGTCCCCTGTGCTGAAGGGAGCGTTCTATTCGTTGACAGCAACATGCGAGTTATTCGCACTATTGTTCATTCAGCACCATATAAAGGGTGAGCTGAAGCGCTGGCATCTCGTCATTCTGGCGCTTCTCCTTGCGCTGCTTACGTTTGGGCCGTTGACGGCGGCTATTGCCGAATTTGGTCCAGAGGAAGCAGCTAAAATGCGTTTTCCCGCTTTCTCTCAATGGAGACTCGTATCCATCGGCAGATACTTCGAGCATGTCGATTTCTTCGCCATCTTCCAATGGTTGTCTGGCGCACTGATTCGATTATCGTTAACGCTATATATTCTAACGGAATTTGGCCCATTCAAACGTTTAAAGCGAAAGTGGATTGCACCTGTCGTCATCGGCATTGTTTTATTGGCGGCGTCGCATTTTGCGTTAAAAGATATGATAAATTTCAATGTCTTGGTGCAAAATTATTTCTTGTTTGCTGGTGTCGTTATTGCCGTTGTCGTACTGCTGCTATGGTTCATGTCGTTCTTGAAGAAGGAACGCGATAAAGGTGAGTCGGCTGCGAAGGAGGAGCGGTTAGGTTGAATCCGAACAAGAAGGAAGTAAGAGGAACCGGAGACCATGAACAGGAAGGCGAGCCGTCCATTACCCACGAGCAGTTTCGAGAAAGCATTAAGAAATGCAACGATATCATAGAACATACCGTTATGATTAACGGAAGCGATTCACGCCATGTTACGTTGTTCTATTGCGACGGCATGATCGATYATCAGCAGATGCAGCTCGGACTTCTTCCGCAGCTTGATGACTGGGCGAAATACATATTCTCGCAGGCGGAAGTGCACGAACATCCGATCGATAAAAAAAGCGCCTTGTTCAGCAAGGTGGATACGGACGAAGGAGCGGATGATCTGTTCGCTTACCTGTTCTCGGGCTGCGTGATATTGCTGTTCGAAGGTTTGCGAGAATTTTACGAATACAACATCGGAAGCCAGCCCGGCAGGTCGCCCGAGGAGTCCACGATGGAGCTGTCTCTCAAAGGACCGCGCGACGGCTTCGTCGAGCAGCTATCGACGAATGTGGCATTAGTGCGCAAGCGCCTCCGAACCCCGCAAATGCATGTGCAATATTTACGGATTGGGACCCATTCGCAAACTGAGGTAGCCATCCTCCATCTAGATGACAAAGCGAAGCCGAAGCTCGTCAAAGAGACGATTGAGCGGATTGAAAATATCCATATTCCATCGTTGAACGGAGCAGGTCATCTGGAGGAGCTGGTCTCCGATCGTCCATTCTCGTTTTTTCCGCTAGTCGATTATGTCGGGCGGCCTGATTATGTGGTCCAATCAATGATGAATGGGCGAGTAGCGATCCTCGTAGACGGAGCGCCTGCGGCGCTTATCGCACCGGGCAATTTCCTGCTGCTCATCAAGTCGCCAGAGGACATGCATCTTCCCTTTTATTTCGTAACGCTGGAGCGGCTGCTGCGACTGATCGGTCTTGTGTTGTCCATTTGCTTGCCGGCATTCTGGATTGCCCTCTGCTCATTCAACACGGATCAAATCCCGTTTCAGCTTCTAGCGACGATTACGATCTCGCGTATGGGGCTTCCGCTTTCCTCAACGATGGAAATGTTCCTTATGCTGACGATGTTCGAGCTGTTTCGCGAGGCAGGCGTTCGGTTGCCGAGGCCGGTCGGCCAGACGGTATCCGTCGTGGGTGGATTAATAGTCGGCGATGCCGCGATAAGAGCCGGTCTGACGTCGCCAACGATGCTTGTCGTAGCTGCAGTTACTGCGGTATCGACGTTCACACTAGTCAATCAATCATTGGCGGGTACAGTGAGCATTATTCGTTATTTGGTGTTGATCCTTGCATCGGCACTAGGCATGTTTGGATTCATGGTAGGCACCCTGGCGGTTATCATCTACATTTGCTYCCTTGAGTCTTTTGGCATGCCGTACATGACACCAATTGCTCCGCCGAACTTCAAGCAGTGGTTTACGGCGCTCTTCCAGCTGCCGTGGAAAGTAAGGAGCAGCGAGCGGAGGGGCAGGCGATGAAGAACGCTTTCGTAAGCAGAGCCGCGAGGCACGCTATGACCGTTTGCTTGCTGTTATCTGCTATGCTGCTGCAAGGCTGTTGGGATGAGGTGAATCTCCAGGACGAGAGTTATGTGTCAGCGCTGGGGGTTGAGTTTATTGACAACGAGTTTCATCTGTACGCTCAAATGATTAAGTTTGCCGGTGTTGCTAAGGTAGAGGGCAGCTCGGACGTGAAGAATCAAGTGTGGCTTGGCATGGGGAAGGGCAGTTCGGTGCTGCTGGCGATTAACAATTTGAAAAAAGGAGCGCAGTCCGAAATCAATCTGGAGCACTTAAAGTCGATCGTCGTCCACGAGAACGCGATGAGCGAGCTTGAAAATATTATGGACGGATTAAACAGGCAGCGTGCATCTAGATATACATCGCTCGTTTTCGGTACGAAATCGGACATCGTTGAATTGTTTACTACGGAAGCGTTGTTCGAACAATCTCCCTTGAATACCATTCTTTATTTGCCCAGCGTTCAAGAGGATCAGCGCAGCTTCATCAGACCGTTCGCGATGCAGCTCGCCGTACAGATGTTGAAGGAGCCTGGCATGACGACGGCATTCCCGGTAATCGGCATTAACGGCTCGGATTGGCTGAAGGGGAAGCAAGCGCTGCAGGTGCAAGAAATTAAAGGCGTTTTCGTTTTGAAAAGAAGCAAGTATATCGGTTTTCTTCCCGAGAAGGAAGCAGCAGGTCTTCGCTGGCTTGATCCGAAATTCAATGTGTTTATGGTGGAAGCGAAAGGTGCAATGGGCAAGGCAACTATTGCTATTCGAGGCACGGATTTTAAACTGACGGCTGCGAAAGGCGGCAGCGTGCCTGATTTTAAGCTGTCGGTTCGATTGCATGGCGGCGTCGTCGAGCAGGATCAGCCAATAAGCAAAGCGGAAATTGAAAGCTCCATCGAGACCTCGATCAAGGAAGACCTAGAGCAAACCTACGTAGCCGGATTGGAAAAAGGGATGGATCTTTATCAGCTTGAGCACCATATGTACCGTTATCATAATGCCGAATGGAAGCAGACGATGGCTGCAGGAGACTGGACTCCGCGGCAAAGTCAGCTCAAGATCGATGTGAAATTTGAATTGAATCATTCCGGTAAATTTGACCTTGGCGAGGGTACATAAAGAAGGCGGCTGTTGCCCATAATACGTTAGGAACTAAGCTTATGCCAACTTGAAGGAGTGGGAAAATGCTACAACCAATGACGGCCAAAGAACTTGAATACATCGCCGATTCGATGTCCAACGAAGATTTGCTTATTAAGCAAAATGCCCAAGTCGCTACGATGGCAACGACTCCAGCGCTGCGCAACTTATGCTCCCAATTGGTGCAAACACATCAGCAGCACTACGAATCGCTGTTGCATGCGATTTCGCATCATCAGCAATTGGCGCCGACCCAGCCTCAATAATTATTTGATCGAGACGATAACCATTTTTCTTAGGAGGGCTCATTTATGTATCAGCAGCAAAATCAACCGTTTCTGTCAGACGAAGATATGGCATATACGGTATTGTCCGATTTGAAGCGGGTCGTACGCGAATATGCGACGGCTGCAACAGAAGCGTCCTGCCCAGACATTCGGGATCTGTTCACGAAGCTGCTGAACAGCACGCTTACAATGCAGGGTCAGGTGTTCCAAGCGATGCAGCAGGCGAATATGTATAACACGGCTTCTCCGGCGCTGCGCCAAGAGCTGGATAAGCAAATGAAGGAATATCAACAGACGAAGCAGAAGACGCAGCAGTTCCTGCAGCAGAAGATGAGCGGTCAAACGACACAATCGATGTACACGCCATCCATGCATCAGAGCCAACAGCAAAGCCAATTCCAGCAATCGCATTAACCATAAGACGGCTTTGTTCTGTCGTGTTTTGCAAAGACCCTTCGGGGTCTTTCGTTTTTTCTTTTGCAGGAACAATAATTTCGTTGTAAAATGTTCTTTATAATCGCACGCGTGCTGGAAGGAGTTAACGAATGAACGAACTACAGTTGAAAGTGCTTGAGTTGCTAAAGGAAGATGCGCGCAGAGATGCGGAACTGATCGCCACCATGCTGGCCGCGCCGGTAGAGGACGTGAAGGAAGCCATCGCGTTTCTTGAGAAAGAGCATGTGATCGTGAAGTATGCGACAGTCGTGAACTGGAGCAAAGTGGATGACGAGAAAGTGACGGCGCTCATCGAGGTTCAGATTACGCCAGAACGCGGTCGTGGATTCGAAGGCATAGCGGAGCGGATATACCTGTATCCGGAAGTGAAATCCGTATACCTCATGAGCGGTGCTTATGATCTGTGCGTCGAGGTAGAGGGCAAAAATTTGAAAGAGGTCGCCTCTTTTGTATCCAATAAATTATCGCCGATTGATGCGGTGTTATCGACCAAAACATTTTTCATTTTGAAAAAATATAAACAGGACGGCATTATCTTCGAGGAGCACGAAGGTGACCATCGGTTGATGGTTTCGCCGTAACATAACAAAGGGTGATGGTAATGATAAAAGGTGAAGAACAGTTAACATCCACCCCCGTGCAGCGTCATACGATGGCTGATTATTTGTCTCCTCATGTGAGAGACATTAAACCGTCGGGTATCCGTCGGTTTTTTGATTTAGTCAGCTCGCGCAAGGATGTCATTACGCTCGGGGTTGGCGAACCCGATTTTGTAACGCCTTGGCATGTCCGCGAGGCAGCCGTATACGCACTGGAGATCGGCAAGACGCAATATACGTCCAATGCCGGGATGCCGGAGCTTCGCGAAGCCATCGGTCAATATTTGAACGATCAATTCGCGGTCGAATACAATCCTGCCAATGAAATACTCGTTACCGTAGGCGGCAGCGAGGCGATCGACCTTGCTTTGCGCGCTTTGATCGCGCCAGGCGACGAAATTCTAATTCCGGAGCCGTGCTATATATCATACTCTCCGATTACGACGCTTAGCGGCGGTGTAGCCGTAGGCGTCGAGACGTTCGCGGAGGATCAATTCAAGCTGAAGGCGGAGACGCTTCGTGCGGCACTGACGCCGCGTTCCAAAGTACTTATTCTCTGTTATCCAAGCAACCCGACAGGCGGCATCATGACGTACGAGGATTGGCTGCCGATTGCGAAGCTCGTCGAGGAGAAAGATTTGATCGTTATTTCCGATGAAATCTATGCCGAGCTGACTTACGGAGAGAAGCACGTAAGCTTCGCCGCGATGCCGGGCATGAAGGATCGGACGATTCTCGTCAGCGGCTTCTCCAAAGCGTTCGCGATGACCGGTTGGCGGATGGGCTACGCTTGCGGACACTCCGATATTTTGTCCGCAATGTTGAAGATTCATCAATACACGGTTATGTGCGCACCGATTATGGCACAGTACGCTGCGCTAGAAGCGTTGCAGCACGGGCTGGAGGAGAAGGATCGGATGGTCGAGGCGTATAACCAGCGCCGCAGACTTGTCGTCAAAGGCTTCCGGGATATCGGCCTCGACTGCCATGAGCCTCAGGGCGCGTTCTATGCGTTCCCGTCGATTGTATCGACAGGCTTAACGAGCGAAGAATTCGCTCAGCGCCTGCTGGAGGAAGCGGGCGTTGCAGCCGTGCCAGGCGATGTATTCGGTCTTGGCGGCGAAGGACATCTTCGCTGCTCCTATGCAACCTCGGTAACGAACTTGACCGAGGCGCTTGATCGGATCGGGCAGTTCGTCTATAAATTGAACCAACAACGTTAATATTAGAAGCTGATTGTTTGAGAAGCAGAAGCAGTAGGAAGGAGTAACATCCGGCCTGCTGCTTTCGTTTGTTCAAATAAGCAGAGTTTTAACGGACAGTAGCGACCCTTAATGTTCTTTTTAACCATTGCATCGCTTCCTTGCGGACTCAGTGGTCGCCAACTGTCACAAATATTAATCATTTGTTAAGAAAATGAGCCAAAAAGGTATTCTGGGTCCGTAATCTGGCGGAATGAGTGTTATTTGGTGTGTTAGTGTTGCTGGTGTCCGTAATGAATACCGAAATCAGTTGCATTAGAACAGCAGGAACATACTGCCTGAGCGCCTCGGTGGTGCTCATTTATGGTATAGTGGGAACAGAAGATTGAGAGGCTTGAGAGGGTGCGATAATATGAAGCTGTACACCAGAACTGGCGATAAAGGCCAGACATCCTTAATCGGGGGACGAGTCCGAAAGGACGATGCGCGGGTTGAAGCGTACGGTACGATTGACGAGCTGAACAGCTTCGTAGGCGTTGCCGCTGCGGAGGCGGCGAAGCATGAGGTGCTGGCAGAACTGGCCCAGCGATTGATGGTTATTCAGCATGAGCTGTTCGATTGCGGGGCCGATCTTGCCTATGCGAGGGAAGGCGCGCCGCTAAAGCTGGATGCGGGTCCAGCTTTGCGGCTGGAGGAATGGATCGATGAATATACGGAGGAAGCGCCTGAGCTGCTTAAGTTTATTTTGCCTGGGGGAAGCACGCTTTCAGCTAGCCTGCATGTGTGCAGGACGGTATGCCGCAGAGCAGAACGGCGCGTGGTGACGCTTGCGCTGGCAGCTTCGCATCCAGTCAGCGAGGATGTACAGACTTATTTGAACCGGTTGTCGGACTTCTTCTTCGCTGCTGCGCGGGTTGCGAATGCGAGACTTGGTCTTCCCGATATGGAATATGAACGGAGTGCAGAAGTGTTCCGTACGAGCAAGAGCAAGGATTCGGGTAAGCAATGATGCAAATGCAATCCGAGGAGCTCCGGGAGCTCTATTATAAGCCGCTCATCGTACAGGTCGAGCAGGGTGATGACGGCAAGCAGGTACGCACCGTGCTGGAGCGCAAGCTTGGCGTATCCCGCAAGCTGCTCTCACAGGTGAAGCTGACCGAGCATGGGCTTACCGTGAATGAGCAGCGCGTCTATACGACGGCGACCGTGTCTGAAGGCGACGTTATTCGCGTCCGTATGCTGCGCGAGCAATCGGATGATATATTACCAGAGCCAATGCAGCTCCAGATTGTGTTCGAGGACGAGGACTTGATGATCGTCAACAAACCTGCTGGCGTGGTCGTTCATCCGACGCATGGGCACTATACGGGAACACTGGCAAACGGCGTGGTCTACCATTGGCTGGAGAAGGGCGAACGCGTCAGGTTCAGACCTGTTCATCGGTTGGATGAGGACACCTCTGGTCTTGTAGCCATTGCGAAGACTTCGTATGTCCATCAGCAGTTATCGGAGCAGTTGCAAGCAGGTACAGTGACGAAGCTGTATCGCGCTTATGTCTACAATTGTCCACAGCCGCTTACGGGTACGGTTGACGCGCCTATCGACCGCGATCTGCTTGAACCGCATCTGCGTATCGTGACGCCGGACGGTTATGCATCCGTAACGCACTATGAGACGGTGGAGAGCTTTCGGGATGCCGCCGCTGCAGTGAAGCTGAAGCTGGAGACGGGCAGAACGCATCAGATTCGCGTCCATATGAAGCACATCGGCTGTCCGCTTATCGGAGACAAGATGTATGGGCCTAAGGATGACGCCGTTGCCGCTTGGGAAGAAGCGGCAGGCCGTCAGGCGCTTCATGCGGAAACGCTGGGCTTAACCCATCCGCTGACGGGACAACGGATGGAGTGGCATGCAGAGCTGCCGCCGGAGCTTGTACGACTAGAACAGACGTTGAAGGGGATTGGTTGCTAGTTGCAGTTTGATTGATATAGAGAAGCTGCGCTGCATGAGAATGGCGTAAGCGATTAGGAGGAGTCAGCGATGACGAAGCAGAATGAACTAACCATTATTCAATATCCGAAATGCAGCACGTGCAAGGCGGCATTTAAGTCGCTGCAAGCGAAGGGCAATGAAGTGAAGTCGCAGCATATCGTCGAGGAAACGCCGAGCGCTCAACAATTGAAAGAGCTTGTCCGTCTTAGCGGACTGGAATTGAAGAAGTTTTTTAATACATCCGGTGAAGTATACAAGGAACTTGGTTTGAAGGACAAGCTGGCTGCCATGTCCGATGACGAGAAATACGAGCTGCTTGCGCAGCACGGCATGCTTATAAAGCGACCGATCGTAACGGATGGAACAACCGTAACGGTTGGCTATAAGGAAGAGCAGTACGAGCAAGTATGGAAGAGGAACGGGTGATCTAGACGATGAGCAACGACAAACGGAAGTGGAGGTCGGAGCGGCTGTCTCAGCTTGGATCGTCGATCTTCGCAGAGGTGGCAGCGTGGAAGATGGCTGCCGCCGCGAGTGGGCAGGACATCATCGATCTAGGCATTGGCAGCCCCGACAAGCCGCCGACGCCTGCTGTCAGGCAAGTGCTGAGCGAAGCTGTGCTGCGCTCCGATATGTATGCCTATCCCGCTACGCGAAGCGGATTGCCCTTCAAGTCGTATGCGGCGGAGTGGATGAAGCACCGATTCGGTGTCGAGCTTGATCCGGCACATGAAATTGTAACGTTGCTTGGTTCGCAGGATGGTTTAGCGCATTTGGCGATGGCCTTATGCGATCCTGGTGATACAGCGCTGCTGCCAAATCCCGGGTATCCGATCTATACGGCTTCACTTGCGCTTGCCGGTGTTGAAGCGGTGCTCATGCCGCTGCGAGAAGAGAATGAGTATATGCCAGACCTTGATGGGATTGCCGATGAGCAGTGGGACAATGCAACATTTATTTTGCTTAACTATCCGAATAATCCGATCTCGGCTGTCGCGGACCTTGGTTTCTTCGAGCGGTTAATCGAGAAGGCGCGCAAGCATGACGTATTGGTCGTACATGATTTGGCCTACTCGGAGATGGGCTTTGACGGCTGTGAGCCGCCAAGCATCCTGCAAGTGCCAGGAGCGCTTGAACAAGCGGTCGAATTCCATTCCTTGTCGAAGAGCTTTAATATGGCGGGCTGCCGGATCGGTTATTTGGCCGGCAATCACGAAGCGGTTGGCGCGCTGCGCGAGTTGAAAGCGAATATCGATTACGGCGTATTCGATCCGATTCAAGAGGCGGGCATCGCTGCGCTAAGGGAAGCGATGGACGATACTACTGAAGTACCTAAGGCAGGCAAGCTGTATGAACACAGAAGAAATTTGTTCATCAATACCTTGAATGAAGAAGGCTGGCAAGTGTCAAAGCCGAAGGCGACGATGTTCGTATGGGCGCAACTGCCGGATATGCAATGGTCACTAGACGTTCCATGGACGTCACGGACGATTTCCCAGGAAATGCTGAAGCGAACCGGTGTCGTTGTTGTTCCGGGAGAAGCTTTCGGCACTGAAGGGGAAGGATACGTGCGTATCGCGCTAGTCGAAGAAGATGATAGATTAATAGAAGCCGCTAAGCGGATTGGAAGGTTCATTCGCGGGGAATAAATAGTAGATAACGCATCATTATTTTAGAAGGAGAGTGATTATAGCAATGGCTAATCAAAAATTGTTGCTCGTGGATGGAATGGCTATTTTGTTCAGAGCTTATTTCGCAACATCGTTCGGAAGCAGCAGCAGTATTCGCCGGACGAGTTCAGGTGTGCCGGTTAATGCTGTTCATGGTTTTGTCCGTTATTTCATGGACGCGGTAAAAACGTTCGAGCCCACGCATGTGATTTGCTGTTGGGATATGGGAAGTACGACGTTCCGTACGGAGCAATACGACGGCTATAAGTCTAATCGCCCAAGCGCGCCAGAGGATTTGGTTCCGCAGTTCGATCTGGTGAAAGAAGTCGTTGCCAGCTTCAACGTGCCGAACATCGGTATCGAAGGTTTCGAAGCCGACGATTGCATCGGTACGTTAGCCCGTGCGTTTAAGGATCAGGCAGAGGTTGTAGTCGTAACAGGCGACCATGATATGCTGCAGCTTGTCGACGAAACGGTATCGATTGCAATTATGAAGAAGGGTATTGGGAACTACATGGTGTATACGCCTGCGAGCCTCATGGAGGAGCGGAAGCTTACGCCAGCCCAAATCATTGACATTAAAGGGTTAATGGGCGATACGAGCGACAACTATCCGGGCGTCAAAGGCATCGGAGAGAAGACAGCGCATAAGCTTATCCAGGAGCATGGCTCTATCGACGGACTGCTTGCCAACCTCGAGGCGGTAACGAAGACGATTCGGGCGAAKATCGAAGCGGATCTGGACATGCTGCATCTGTCCCGCGATCTTGCAACGATTCGCTGCGACGCGCCAGTCTCGGCTGAACTTGAAGCTTGCAGCTGGGCTTACGAGCGCGAGATCGTGCTTCGTAAATTCGATGAGCTGGAATTTAAAAGCTTGATCGCTTTGATAAGCTAATTGGTTGAAACAAAGTGAAAGACGCCCCATCAGAAGAAGGCTTGAAAATAGTGTTCTGCAGATGGGGCTTTTTATATAAATTGATGGTTGACTTAAATGGAGTCGATTGCTATTATAGGTTTATATCCAAGTATTTCAATGCGTTATATATGAATAATAATTTTTAACCAACGACCGTTAAAACGGAGGTGTCCTTCTTGAGAAGGATTGCCTCCTTTTTTTAATCCAATGATGAGGAGTGGTGAACATGTCGGAGAGAACGATTATTTCGCATGCATTTGAAATTCCGGTATCGGAGAAGCTTGTACTAAAAGGCAGAGTGAAAGCGACAGAAGAGGGAACGGCGAAGCCTGTCGTCATTATCGCGCACGGCTTTCGAGGCTTCCAAGATTGGGCGTTCTGGCCTGAGGTGACGGATAGCTTGGCTGAGAGAGGATTCTATGCGGTTAGCTTTGATTTTGCAAGAATCGCAGCTAAGGAATCAGGGCTGGATGACCAAAGCGTCGCGCAAGCGAGCACCATTACGCAGGAGCTGGGCGATTTGGACACGATCGTGCAGTACGTCCGTCAAGGGCTGCTTCCGTTAAGAGAGCAATACGATTCGCGTCGAATCGCCGTTATCGGGCATAGCCGGGCGGGTGGAAGCAGCCTTCTGCTTGCGGGAGAGCAGCCGGACAGCATACAAGCAGTAGTCGTGTGGAATGGCGGCGCTTCGCCAGTTGCCTCCTTGGACGATCCTAATATTACGCTCGTGCAGCGCCTTGTAGCCGAGGATGCGCTGGCGAATCAAGAACGGTTCGATGTCATTGAAAAATTCAGATTGCTTGAGCAACCGGTATTAGTCGTTCAGGGCAGCAGCGACAGCGAGCGGCTGCTGGCGGTTAACCAGAAGCTGCGCGAAGCGGCGCCGGATCAGACCTTCGTATCCATAGAAGGTGCTGACCATACATTCGGCGTCCTGCATCCTTATAGCGGCGCGACAAGTTATCTATCAGATGCATTGCAAGCGACGCTTGCCTTCCTGAAGAAAGTATATTAATTCGCGCCAGCTTGCTGATGAGATAAACCTCTATCGAGGTCTTTTCGAAGATGAGCGACCGCGTTTAAAGGTTGGTTTATTCGCCAATAGGAAAGACCGACTCGCTTTAACGCTTTAGCGAATTTAACCTTTCCTATGTGGTAAAAAAAAGCCCTTGCTTCCGCTGCCGCCCGAATGGGCGGTAAGGAGAAAGCAAGGGCTTTGTTGTTTAGGGTTCGTCGAGCACTTCAGGCACGGATGAAGTATATCCTTCGTCGCCGGGATAGTCTCGGTCAAGATCTTCATGCAGCGACCGATTCTCGTAGTCGAAGCGCTTGGAGGCGCTTTGGTCGATTCGCCACGGCTTGCTCTTGCCAGGGGATTCCACCAGCAGCTCCGTTYCGTACGGCCCTTCCGGAAATTCCTCCGGAATCAGGTCGTTGCGCTGCGATTCCACAGTTGATACGTCCGTGTACTCTTGACGATCTTCGTCCTTGTAACGAGTCATAGAGAGTCGCCTCCGAAATGGTTATTTGCTACCATTTCAGTGTTCCCTGATCAATCGGTAAAATTCACCGTTCCGACTACAAAATACAAAAATTGCGCAAGCTCGGAAGCTTCTTCCTCGGTCAGCTTGAACGTAAATTCCAAATAACCTTCTTCTTCAAGATCATCCGGGCCAATGATCGCGGTCTTGCCGGATTGCAGCTCGGTAATCAGCTTCTTGCCGTAGAAGCGGTGAGTTGCCGTTATCGCAAGATCGAACCGTTTCAAGCTCGGCGTAATGAATGTGACGAATCTAGTCGAGGTATCCTCGGTCGTATCGGACATAAAATCATAATCAGGCAGTAACATGGGTATAGCCTCCACTCGCATTAGTAAGCTGCAAAACCTTCATAGAAATTGCAGCGGCATTACGGATAAGTATACACTAACAAAACGCTTGTCATAAACCATTCCATATGGTAGTCTGTAAGCAATCGAATCAATTGATCGTGAGGGAGCACCTCTTCTGCTTAGGCAGGGGAGGTGCTTTTTGTTTTGTTCGGGGGTTTCTCCGCCGATCTGCGATTCGTTATCTATCATTATATTCGAATAGGGAGTGTAGCAGGTATGCAAATCGTATTTTTGAACACGCTCGAGAAAACGGACGCCGATCAACGCGTCATCAGCTCGCAACTTTCAATCTGCGAGCGGCAAGGCGTCTGGGCTGTATTATGGATGGAAGGCGAGCAAGCCGAAGGAAATCCGGACACATGGTTCGAAGGAACGTCGTGGGAAGAGATGATGATCGCTTTCCGCCTAGGCATCGCGAGGAAGCTGGGCGAGGGATACACGCCGATAATTGACGGCATGCTGGAAGAGCGCCGCACAACGGCCGGAAGTTTCGTTACGATGCTGCAATGCTACGGCGAGCTGCATGCCAATCAAGAGCTGTTCCAGTCGTTGCGCGAATGGCGGAGAACAAAGGCTGCTTCAGAGAAAAAGTCGGCCTATCTCGTATCGACAAATCGAATGTTATGGATGATTAGCGCCTTCGTCCCTCATACCGCTGAGGAGCTTGCGCAAATTCCAGGCTGGGGGAATGCTAAGCTTGCCGCTTACGGAGAAGAGATAGTGGAAGTGACGAGCCGCTTCGCGCGCGAGACGGCATTCCCGCTGCAATGGGTAGCCGAGAAGCTGGATACTTCAGCTTATACGGGCTGGCTGTTCAAGCAGAAGGAGACGAAGTACAAGACGCAGATGGATCGACATATCGCGAAGAAGCAAATATTGCTAGCTAATCAGCAAGGTGGAACACTGGAGCAGCTCGAGGAGAAGCTGGAGCTGACAAGACGCGAGTTGATGGACCGGATCGAGCAGCTGGAGCAGGAGGGCTATGACCTTGAGCCGCTCATTACGCGTGAGCTGTCAGAGATGCCGGAGGAGGAGCAGCAGCTTGTCTGGCATGCGCTCTCAAGCGTCGGCGATCGTTATTTAAAGCCGGTGCTTCAGCAGGTATACGGGTCAAGCGATGCTTCGGAATTAGGCAAGCCTGTGGATACGTTGTACGAGAAGCTGCGGCTCATCCGGGTTCGCTTCCGCAGGAATAGTGCGGACAAAGCTGTTTAGTAATGAATAAGGAGCCGAGAGGGCGCAAAGCGATGTTGCGTGATCTCGGCTCTGTTGCTAGATAGCGGCTTCGGTGATACCAGGCTGATCCGGCCACACCGTCTCGGCATAGCGAATTCGTACGCCAATATCACATGGAAGCCCCGTTTCATAAGAGGAATTTCCGATTTTCTCAATAGCTATCTCACGAAGCTGACGAACTTCTATCCGGTCTTCCTTCGTTGGCTGAGGCGCTTCATGGGCTCTGAGCCATATGAGGACGGCGCTCATAACGTCCATAGCGTCGTCAATTGCGCGATCCCATAATGTCCAACCGTTATCGCGATGGTAGACCTCTTTATCAGTCGGATCGATCCATGGCAGATCCTGTTCATTCATAACGTCATAGGGCGTAGGTCCTTTGCGGAATACGAACGGTTCGATTGCTCCGAAGGTAAGCGCTTTGCGAACGCCGCTCGGGTCATGGAATAATCGCTGTGCGTTCGTGAAATCGCGATTCGCATCATGCCAATCTTTTCGGCTAATGGACATAGCAAGTTCCGGATAGAATCTTCCCGCAATCGTTTCGAACGCGTCGACAATCTGCTCGGGGAAACGGCCATTCGTATTGATATAGCGCCAAACCGGCGTGTTCCACGTCTCAATTCCCCATAGCTTCCGCGCAATGACAGTATCCATCATAATCTCGTAGCGCTGATGATCCCACTTGCGAAATCCCGATTTGCTGAATACGAAAGGATGCATATTGCGGTCCAGCACATGATGCAGAACGAAGCCAAGCGCGTACAAAACTGCTCGATCTGCTTTGCCAGGACAGGCTTTGCGTCCGTTCACCGAATCTAGCAGCTCGATTAATACAGGTCCGCAATGCTCATTATGCATGGCGGTTGCCATACGATTCATCGCGATGCTTTTCTGCCAGGGCAGGAACCGATGGTAGAATAGAAAGTCTGGGCCTTGGCAGCCCATATTAAAAATAGCCTTATCGTCATCCGCAGCAATTAGCTTGGATTCCTTCATTTTTTCAAGCACGAGCTGTCCAAAAATAAGATGTGCCCATACGTTCGGCATAAGGAGCCTCCTAAGAAAATTTATGTAACCCGACATTTATTTGTAATTTATAGGACTAAAGACGCAACTGCTT
>NZ_JBFRGE010000108.1:0-14827 GCF_052115185.1 Paenibacillus sp. 2TAB19
CCATAATCCCATGTGCTCTCCCAACCTTTCATCTACTTCCATTTTAGTAGGTTTAGGAGTTTACACAAACTATTTTACAGACTCCATTATCCCATTGATAACGAATACGGAAATAATGCTAAACCATTTGCTTCTTCTGTTCTTCATTATAAAAATAGATAGTATCGTTGAAACGATTAATGAAAAAGCTATGATCATATAGTTCAAGACTGCACCGCCTTCACTTTTTTAGCCGCAAACCGTTCAATAGAGCGATGAATTGCTTTTTAGATGCATCTTCTTTATCATGCTTTGTAAATTCAAGTACGTAAATAATGCTGTCTTGTATCGGAATAGCGGCAAAATAGACGTCATGTGTACCAGTTAGTCCAGATGCGGCTGTTCCGTTGTCAGCATCGAGTGTATATAGTTTACCACTTCCGATAGGAGTATCAATTGCTTCTTCATTTGTCATTTCACTATGGTTGGGCTTATAAGATCTAAAGTCAAAATCGTCTGTATACGGGTACGTGACAACACTCCCCATATTGATTCCGTTCTCGTCGGTGATGGATGCGCCAAAGCGGTCATTGGCACTCAAGTTCCATCCCTTCGGCAGCGGAAATTCCAGATTGGAAACATCGTATTCTGTGGCCGCGATAGGTTGATCGAATTTCGTTTCACTTACAAATTCTTTCCCGTTCCAACCGAAGGATTGTGTGACTTCTTTTCCGATACTGTTGTCATAAAACGTGCTTGAAAAGCCAAATTTAGATTTAGCCAACTTGGTGGAGTAACGCCCTGTACTGCTCACGAATATTTCTGGATGCCCTTTAATAGGCAACTCTTTAATGCGTCCAGAATCATCAACCGTAAAGAGCTTATATATACCGCCATTGCTCGATGCATATTGACCAATCGTAAAATCGATATTCCCATCCCCATTATAATCATCGAAATCGATGTCAAAGAACGAGTTGAACACCATTTCATCCTTAAAATAACCGTTTAAATCGACGGCGCTTTGTACCTCGTCGCTTTCATTGGAAAGCTGAATTTGGAATTCACCCACCCAGTTGCGACCCATCAAAGGCCCAGGGGTCCAGTCTTCGTAATACTTTCCGTTAGTAAGAACCACACTCAAGTATTCATGTTTTTTTGTAAGCTGAAATAGATCGTTCCTAGACAATGTGAGCGGTCCCGTTACAAGGATTGCGTTGGAATCGAAAGTAAGGGAGGTTGGGATTGGACTTGCGGTTGTATTATCTAAATTAGTGTCTGAATTCGTGATGAGTGTTGGCGCCACTGAGCACGCAGTTAACAGCAACAACGGTACCAATGCAAAGAACCATTTTTTCATATTTCATTTTGCTCCTTCAAAGCGTTTCCTCGGCATTTACACCATAATTCAATTGTGCGATTGCTAGCTTAATGAAAAGTGGCGTAGCTGTGAAATCTATGCTATTGCTCCCCGTTTAACGCATCCGTTTCGATGGCCGCTAATTTGAAAATCACCGCCCAATCAGTCAGCTTTAGCTGCTCAGGTGAATAATCCATCGTGTGCAGAGTTTTCAGATTGGTAGCTTGTAACCCCCAGATTGCCACCTCGCCCTCTTCGGGCGAGACCGATTGCTCTTCATGCAACGGGATATCACCAAACGCGGTGTGAACTTCATCCGCATTAAACGTATATCCATAACCGACATGTCCGCTCTCCTCAAAAAAGACGCTTTTGGTAATATATTGGCTGTACCCCTCATCATTCTCTGATTTATCAATCGAAATAATTACTTCGCCATTCCACGCTCTCCCGTGAATAATTCCGTTGGCGTCAATCCTCCTGCATTATACCTTCCGGTCCCAATTCAAGGTATAAATATAAACTCCTCCCCAGTTATACTCCACCACATCTAACAACGCTGGGTCCTTTGGTACGAATGTTTAATATTAAATAACCGTCACTTCACAACTCGTATTTAGTGCCCAACTCCTTCTACTTGAGGCATCTCGACCGTCTCTCCGTTGCTCAGTAACACTTTTCTGAGGTCGATATCAAATCGAATAAAGCCTTCTGTTACGGGAGCAGTATCATACTTTTGCCAATCATTCGTTTGCCAATTTGCGTGATCCAGGGCCGATACCCTAAGGGTGGAAGTGCCCTCCGGTACCAGATGAGTCCATACGGCGATTGCGGTTAGGTCATCGGATATTTGAATATCCAGAAACATTGTTTCGTAAAACATTTCTTCAAGCAGTTCGTGCAAAACACCATCCTCCGTTAATGCCGCAACCCTAATTACTGCCCCTAAACCGTTATCGGAGTCTACTTCGTTTAAGGGATCGAGCCTTAACAGTTTCGTCAATTTATTGTTTACATATAGAGTTTGAAAGAGCTTGCCGGAACCGTCCATTGCTCCCGTTATACCATTAAAAATTAGGAAATTCGGCGAATCGGTTGCAAGTGCTGTCTGCACAAATACATTTTGGCCTGACCAGAAGTACGGACCGATCACTTCAATCCTATTGCTGGTTTCAAGCTCAATGACAGCATTTTCCTTGTTATCTCGTAAATGAAGCAAAGCCAATTTTGTAGGACTTGTGATGATGGACGTATCGGAAAACTGGTAAATTAGGGTGTCTCCTGAAGGAGAGAGGACAGCTCCTCTTTTTTCGATGGCGGGATCTCCCATCTCAATGACTTCCCCAAGCGTGTCTACAGAAAAAAGCTTGCCATAGGATTCATAAACGACCCCGCTGTCAGTTTCACCAAGATATATCGCTTTGCTTGCATCAAAGACTGAACTCTTGATTGGTTCAGTCGTTTCAGGTGCGCGGGTCGAGCTAGCTCGCGTTTCTTGGTGCTGTTCCAGCGAAGCAGACAATGTGGAATCGGTATCCACATTAGGAGAATCGGTGAACAATAAATAGAAATATAACAACAATGCAGCTCCCAGTAGCAGCGACACCAGTAAAATCACTTTTTTCATCCAAAGTCCTCCTACATTAACAATGCTATTCCCACCGTTAGAGCAACACTTAAACATACTTTTTATTCTTTGCTCCAACATGATACACAGCAATAAAGGTGTTCACTCTTTAGCAATTGGCCCGTCTGTTTCAATTATTAAACGAAACCAAATACTGGAAAGTTGCACTTTTTCCCCTTTAGCTTAATAAGCAGAACCGCCTGATGGCCTCCTATCTATAGACGCCAACGTTTCGTCGAAACGTATAGAGAAAGTATGTGCAAAATGCTTTCCTATATTTAAAAAAAAGAGCAAATGCCGTGGCACCTGCTCCTAGATCTTATTGAACTAAAGTTCTCCGTTAGGAGCGAAATGATGAAGCTGTGGCATCAAAACAGCCAATCGCAGAATAGTCTTTCAAGGTCGCTGCGCCTTGATCACTCGACAATAGCTAAATCCGTTCGTCGTTTGGAAGATGCGGGGCTGGTCACCTGCAGTCGCTCCCATGAAGATAAACGCGTAACCATCGTATCTCTCACTCAAAAAGGGCGTGAAGTTGAACCCAGAGTGATTCAGGCTTGGAGCAAGCTGGATGAGATCACAACGAAAGTTCTCAATGACGAAGAAAAAATACAGTTTGTAGCTCTGGCAAAAAAAATAGCCGTTTCTTTAGAAGCTTAACTGTAATTTTTAAAAAAAGATGAGGGAATAAAGGAGAGATAAGCATGTCTAATAAGTCGATTCAAGCCATTCTGGTCAATGAATACGGTGGTCCGAATGTCTTAAAGATAGAAACAGTTGAACGCCCCCAACCGCAAACGGACGAAGTGTTTGTTCGTATCGTATATGCTACGATTATTCCGCTAGACTATAAAATCCGTAACGGTTGGCTTCAAGAAGTTTTTCCTGTAACCTTCCCCTACATTCCTGGATTTTACGCTTCCGGAGTTGTCGAAGAAATAGGAGAAGGTGTAACGGATTTCAAGCCCGGTGATCGCATTTTTGGTAGTATTAGAGGAGCCTATTCAGAATATGGCAATMTGGCCAAACCTTTCTCATACATGCTGCAGCGGGCGGCGTTGGACAGTTTGCCGTTCAGCTGCCAAATGGAAGGGAGCGACCGTAATCGCTACGGCATCAACCTCTAACATAGACTTCGTCAAGTCTTTGGGTGCGGATCAAGTCATCGATTATACCATGACGGCTTTCGAAGACGTCATCAAAGAAGTGGATTTGATCGTCGATTCCGTTGGAGGCGAGACTGAGAATCGATCATGGGCCCTTTTGAAGAAGGGGGGAATTCTTGTCTCTTTGACTCAGGCTCCATCTCAAGAGAATGCTCAAAAGCATGGCGTTACAGCTAAATTTAACACCAAATTCCCAACATACCCGAATCTACAGACCTTAACGGAATTAATTGCCGACGGTACGATTAAAGCAGCGATTGATTCCATATTCCCGCTAAACCAAGCTAATAAAGCACTGGAGAAAAGCGAAGCAAGATATGGACGCGGAAGAATTTTACTGCGCATAAACTAAATCTAATAACAACATGTATGAAATAGAAATTTGGATATTAAAACACGAGAGCAACACGAGTGTATACCACACTACGTGTTGTTTTCTTCATTCATATCAAACTATTCTGGCTAATTGTCTTGTCAGGTCACTTCCCCCAAGAAAATCTTTCGTCTTCACTTATTTCAACAACTCTCTCGTAAAGGAAATCAACTATATGTTTTACTTCCATCCGGCTGCTGTCACCATGCTTCTTTACCCCCAGCTTCATCTGGAGAATACATCCTGGGTTACTGCTGAGGAGGTAGCGTGCTTCTGTCCGGTTCGCATGCGCCATCTTATGCTCTAGGATTTCGCCTGCCATCTCGGGCTGCGTGACGTTATAAATGCCTGCAGAGCCGCAGCATCGATCCGCTTCCTTCATCTCGACATATTGGACATTGGAAATTTGCCTCATCAGTTGCCTTGGAGCACTTGCGCTCTTCATGACATTTCGCAAATGACAAGAGTCCTGATAGGTAATCGTAATGGGACCGTCGGCACAAGCGCTCGAATCTGCAAATGCCGGGAGTCTTCCATAGTCGATGAGCAGCTTGCTCACATCAATAACTTTGGAAGCAAACCATTCTGCAAGAGATTGATATTCGGAGTCATCATGCAAGAGGTGGTCGTACTCCACTAGCAAAGCTCCGCATCCCCCTGCGTTAGACACGATATAGTCGACTCCCGCTTCCTTAAAGACGGTAAGATTCGTACGAGCTAAACCTTTCGCCAAATCCAGCTCACCACTATGCGCGTGAAGCGCACCGCAGCACACCTGCTCATTCGGAATGACGACTTCAAATCCCGCTTCCGACAGCAGCTTTACGGTATTCACATTGGTTTCTGCGAACAGCACATCCATGATACAACCCCTGAACAAGGCAACACGGGCAATCGTTTTTCCTTTAGCCGGATAGACGGTGCCAATCCTCTCTACCACGCCTTTTCCCGTTGCATTGGGAAGGATTTGCTCCATTTCACGAAGATGTTTCGGGAATAGATGCATGATGCCCGTACCTCTTGCCAACTTACGCAGGCCTGATTTCTGATAGGCTGCGAGAGAACGTCCAAGCCACTTCATCCGTCCCTGGTGCGGCAACATCCCCTGAAGCATCACTTTACGCAGACCGTTAACAGGAATGCTATGTTCTGCATGGTCCTCAATTGCATCTCGAGCCTGCTCGATTAACTGTCCATATTTGACATCGGCGGGACACGCCGGTTCACAAGCTCTACAGCCCAGACAATGGCTCATTTGGTCTTGAAACGGTTGATCTGCTTCCATCATGCCGTCTACAACCGCTTTCATCAGAGCGAGTCGACCGCGAGGAGATTCCTGCTCCAATCCGGTTTCCCGAAAAGTCGGGCAAGCCGGCAAACAAAATCCGCATCGCATGCAATTCGTCAGTTGATCATAGTCCAGCTTCAAATGAAGCGTCTGGGCCATAGGATCGTTGAGCTTTACATTTGGCTTCTTGGGAATTGTCGTTGGACTCGTATCACCCACGGGATATCACCACTCTTTTTCTCGTCTCTTTGGCGAAAATTTTACCCGGATTAAGCAGGTTATGCGGATCGAACGCATGCTTGATTCCTCGCATCATTTCTATTCCGGTTTTACCGATCTTCCACTCGAGGTACGGGGCTTTCACCAAGCCAACGCCATGCTCTCCGGTAATGGTTCCACCCAGTTCGATAGCCGCTTCGAATATCTCTTCGAAAGCCTGCTCCACCCGGTGCACTTCGTCTTGATCTCTTGCGTCTGTCGTAGCAGTCGGATGTAAATTGCCATCTCCCGCATGTCCGAAGGTGGCGATCATTACATTGTGTTTTCTAGCAATTTCGTTGATCCGCAACACCATCTCCGCAATTTTGGATCGAGGTACCGTAGCGTCCTCCAGTATGGTAGTCGGGCGCAGACGCGCCAGTGCGGTGAAAGCGCTGCGCCGTGCCGTCAGCAGCTTCTCCGCCTCTTCGCGGCTCTGCGCCACCTCTACCCGATCCGCAAGCTCCGACTTGCAGATCTCTTGTATTCGCTCCATATCACGCTCTACCGCCTCCGGATCGCCATCCTGCTCGATAAGTAGAATCGCTTCCATATCTCTAGGCAGACCGAGTTTGGCGAAATCATCCACGACCTGAATCGTTGGATTATCCATAAACTCCAGCGTTGCCGGGATAATCTTCGCTTCAATAATACGTGATACGGTTCTCGCCGCTCCATAGAGATCCTTATACATGGCAAGCATCGTCTTCTTCGTCTTTGGCGGCGGCACCAGCTTCAAGGTTGCCTCGGTGATAATGGCAAGCGTCCCTTCCGATCCGACCAGCAGCTTCGTCAAGTCATAGCCGGCGACATCCTTCATCAGCTTCCCGCCGGTCCGCATAATATCCCCGTTCGCAAGGACCGCTTCAAGCCCGATGACATAGTCCTTCGTCGTACCGTATTTCAAACCGCGAAGCCCGCCGGAGCACTCGGCAATATTTCCGCCAATCGTTGATATTCTCATGCTGCTTGGATCCGGCGGATAAAATAGTCCGAGCGATTCAATATGCGATATGAACTCACCCGTAATGATCCCCGGCTGAACCGTCGCCGTTAAATTTTCCTGATCAACCTCTATGATTTCACTCATGCGGTGCATGACCATCACGATGCCGCCGTGGACAGGAACCGTTCCTCCGCACAGATTGGAACCAGAACCGCGGGATACGACCGGTATACGATGTGCGGCGAGCACCTTCATAATATCCGACACTTGCTGCGTGCTTTCCGGATAAATAACGCCATCCGGGACACTTTGGAGCATTGGCGTTCCATCATAGGAATGAGCAATTAATGCCTCGCGATCATCCCGAAAGTTCTGCATGCCTACAATCCGGCGAAGTTGTTGAACGATTGCTTCCTCCAGCATTATGGTTGATACTCCCTTCTATCTAATTGGATAAATCAACGTGAATTCTCTTTAAGTGAACTGCCGTCCATTCCTTAATAGGGAAGCGATGTGCTTGCTTCACGATCTTTTCCTCGATTAATTCGCAATTCCACACATCGTAAATTTTAGCTTCATACTCAGACTCGGTACCGTCATACGGCCCGTACCATAAACCTTTGCCTGGTAAATCGTAACGGAACAAAAACAGATATTCATCAATGCCTTTGTGCAAGGCGAAATAATGATGGCCTTCCGTATTGCGTCTGTCTCTTGCCATTTCCTGATACGAGCAGGACTCGAGGATTTGCTTCATGAATTTCAGCCTCGGCCCGCTTTCTCCGACCAACGTCCCGCCGTATGACCAGAACAAGTCTTGGTCATTTCCCTCGATCTTGAACACCTCGCCATGGGACGCATATCCTCCGGCCATTGCCGAGAGCCAGTGACGGAACACGGTCGTTGCAGCATCGCTGTTGCCCCAATCATCCTTGATATTCCCTTCATATTGGTACTCGTCATTGATGACGGGCATGTTGTAGTCATTCATTAATTCCAGCAATAAGGTATACGTATCCGGGTGCTGATAGGACACATGGGTCATCCAATCCCGTTTCGGGTAAGCCGATCCCAAAGGAATATTATGATTCGATCTCGGATGATTGTGAGGATCGTTCGTATGGATGTACGTGCCGATCAAGTCCCAATCTTTATGATCCATCCCGATACAAAACTTACCATCCGCCGTTTCGGATATGTCAAATTCATTAGCCAACGACCACCATACGTTGCGAAAAGCAGCTAGTCTTGCAATCATGTATTTGACGTACTGAAGCTCATCCTCTTGCTGCATGCCACGATCAATCCCCCAAGTATCATAAGGGTGGAATAGGATGACATCCGCCTCAATGCCAAGCCGCAATAGATCCTTTACGCGCTCCTCGTAATTTTGAAAGTACTCAGGAACAAGGGTTTGGAAATCAAAGTCGTTCGATTGTCCGGCGAAAGGAAAAACAGGCGGATCATAGGACACATTCACGTCGTTAACGCCGCCTCTGTAGTACTTGGGAAACACGAGCATTCGGATCTTGTTGAATCCGTATTTGGAGAACGACTCCAGCGTCTGCTGCCGAATCTCCTCGGGTCTGTAGGTCCAAGCGTACGCCGTCGTTCCCATAACAAAAAACGGTGTTTCATCCGCATAGTTGAAGTGCTTCCCGTTAATTTGGACCGGGCCGTGATTGCCTTTCTGTGCTTTCGTACTTTCGAAAGTCCCTGTTAACCCGTTGAATTCCTCCTGATTGGAGGAAAGCTTGAAGCTGTATGTCCCTTCCTCCTCGGGCATGAATCTGATTTTCCAAGTCGATCCGCCGTCATAGAAGCCAAAAACCTTTTTGCTCGTTTGACCTTTGCGAAAATAAGCTTCCAGCCTTACATCGTGAAACGGTCTAGCGAAAGTTTTGGAAGATTGCAATTCAATCTCGAACACGCACCATCGTTCAACAAGATTAGAATACTTCATCGTATACACCCTCCTTAATGGAAAAACGAAAGGCAAAGGAGACTCGCTCCCCTTTGCCCTTACTGCTTCAACTTGCCGTTCAGCCTGCGCCTTGAAGCAAAGTGGACACCGCATGCCGCCAGCCTGCCAAGCATTTGTCCCTAGCTGCCGCATCCATCTGCGGCGTATATACTAGATAGCCCCGGACGCTAGATTCTATCTCCGCCATAGAGCCCCACACGCCTACTGCCAAACCGCCTAAATAGACGGAGCCTAAAGCAGAAAGCTCCATAACGTCCGATTGGACGACTTTTTTATTTAATAAATCGGATTGGAACTGCATCAGCAAAGGATTTCCGGCTGCCCCGCCGTCTGCTCGAAGCTCGCCCATCGCTACGCCGGAAATCTTCTGAAGCTGCTCCAACGCATCGTATACCTGATACGCAATACTTTCTAAAGCAGCTCTGACGATATGTCCCTTTCCCGTTGCACGATTCATTCCTGTAATAGCCGCTCTCGCATTCGGCCGCCAATGCGGGGCGCCTAGGCCGACAAAGGCAGGCACGAGATATACGCCTTCATTAGAAGGCGCGTYCTGCAGCAACCGGTCCATCTCCTCGAAGCTATCGAATAAGCCTAAATTATCGCGAATCCATTTGATGCTGTCGCCGGAAGAACGAATAATAGCTTCAAGCGCATAAGTCACTTTTCCCTGGGAGCCCCATGCTATCGTCTGAACGAGTCCATTGCCCGACGCGGCGGGCCGCGTTCCCACATTCATAAGTACGGAAGTTCCCGTACCATACGTAGCTTTGGCCATACCTTCATTAAAGCATAATTGACCGAACAACGCCCCCTGGGAATCTCCGATAATGCCGGAAATCGGCACGCGAGCGCCCAACCAATCAATCTCTTCGGTGTACCCGAACACCTCGTCGGAATACTTCACCGCCGGAAGCAGCGAAGACGGAACGCCGAACAGATTGCACAGCTCTTCATCCCATTGCAGCGTATGGATATTGAATAAGGAGGTTCGACTGGCATTCGTGAAATCGGTAGCATGCACGCCCCCGCCAGTCAGCTTCCAGATCAGCCAGCTATCGATCGTGCCTGCCATCAGCCTGCCTTCGGTCAGCTTGGATTTCGCGTCCTGTACATGGTTTAACATCCAGCTCCATTTGGTTGCTGAGAAATAGGGATCGATCATTAGCCCGGTCTTCAGGGTAACGAACGGTTCTTGCCCCTCTCCTTTCAAAGCAGCGCAGTGCTCTGCCGTGCGTTGGCATTGCCATACGATTGCGTGATGGATAGGCTCGCCAGTAATCCGATCCCACATGACCGCTGTTTCTCGTTGATTCGTAATGGTAATTGCCGCCAGCTCGGTTGCCTTTATTTGAGCATGCTGCATGACATCGATGACAGCGCGTTTCACATTCTCATAAATTTCGAGAGGATCATGCTCCACCCAACCGGATCTCGGGTAAAATGGCTGATGCTCGAACGAGCTTTTGCCGACCACCGTTCCATCCCGATTCACGAGCAGCGCTTTCGTCGCGGACGTGCTTTGATCAATGGCTAATATATAGTTATCCATGCTCACCAATCCTCTATCCGCCCAGCAAATCGAAGGCGATTTGTTTCAAGTGGTCGACATGGATGCCGTAGTGGCGGAACACTTCCGATGTTTTTCCCGCAATAGCCGGTTCATCCGGAATGCCGACGATGCGCACAGGAACGGGATGATGCTGAACGACGACCTCTGCAACGGCAGCGCCTAATCCGCCATGAATGCTATGCTCTTCGACCGTAATGATCTTGCCGGTCTCGCGCGCAGCCCGTTTTATCGCTTCCTCATCGAGCGGCTTAATCGTATGCATGTTAATGACTCTAGCCGAGACGCCTTCCTCTTGGAGCGCGGCTGCCGTATCTAACGCAACGCGCACCGTTTCACCGGACGCAATGATCGTTACATCCGATCCTTCCCGCAGCGTTACTGCTTTGCCTATCGTGAACTCATAATCGTCGGAATCGTATACATCCTCTACTGCGTTTCGGCCAATTCGGATGTATGCGCCGCCCTCATACGCAACGAGCGCCTCTGTCATTTTCTTCGTTTCGTGCCGATCTGCTGGCATTACAACTGCTAGCCCCGGAATAGCGCGCATAACCGCCAAGTCCTGTAAAGAATGATGCGACATGCCTAATGCTCCGTAGCTTACCCCGCCGCTTATCCCTACCAACTTGACGTTCGTAGCCGAATAAGCGACATCGACTTTGATCTGCTCGATGCTCCGCATGCTCAGGAAGCAAGCAGGAGAAGCAACGAACGGCTTTTTCCCGCTATGCGCAAGACCTGCCGAAATACCGACGATGTTTTGCTCCGCGATGCCAACCTCGACGAATTGATCCGGGTATGCGTTTGCAAAAGGAGCCATCGCAGCCGATCCTCTGGAATCACTGGTAAGCACCAAAATATCTTTATCCTCTTTGGCCAGATCGAGAAGCGTCTCGCAGATCACTTGTCTGTTCGGTATACTGTTGCTCATACGCGTTACACCTTCCCTTCCTGCTTATAGGATTCCAGCGATGCCGCCAACTCGGCAAGCGCCATGGCCAGCTGCTCGTCATTCGGTACATGATGATGCCAGTGCGGTACGTTTTCCGCAAAAGAAACGCCTTTGCCCTTCACCGTATTCGCCATAATCAACGTCGGTTTTCCCGAAACGGCAGGTATAGCATCGAATGTCCTCACCAGTGCATCCATGTCATTGCCGTCTATAGAAACGACATTCCAGCCGAATGCCGCCCACTTGTCATCAAGAGGATCAAGTCCCATCACTTCTTCGGTTGATCCGCTGATTTGCAGTCGGTTGCGATCGATAATGCCTACCAAATTATCAAGCTTAAAGTGTGCCCCTGCCATCGCCGCTTCCCATACCGAGCCTTCTGCCTGCTCTCCATCGCCCATGAGGCAGAATACCCGATATCCTAATCCATCGCGTTTGGAAGCTAGCGCCATGCCCACCGAGATAGCGAGACCGTGACCGAGCGCGCCCGTATTCATCTCAATGCCCGGCACCTTATTGTTCGGATGGCCGATTAATCGCGTGCCGAACCGGCTGAACGTATCCAACTCCGCTTTTGGGAAAAAACCAAGATCGGCCAATATGCACCATAATGACTCCACCGAGTGGCCTTTGCTGGCGATGAAGCGGTCCCTCACAGCCCACTTCGGATCCTTGGGATCCACCAACATCACGCGGTAATACAAGGCGGTTAATATATCGGTGTTGCTTAGCGAGCCGCCCGTATGTCCGGTCTTGGCACCATGGATCATGCGCAGAAGATCCATCCGAATTTGCGCCGCTTTTCCTTTAAGAGCTGCTATTTCCACCCTAACTTCCTCCTTCACTCTATAGTCCTTTGCCGCGAAGCCATGACTGAATTTCCTGTTCCGTAGGGTCAACCGGATCCGGCGTCAGTCCAGGAATGTAATTGCAAGCCTCATATAGAGCTGGAATGGCATTGGCATGTATACCGACAGAATGATGAACATAAGGACCTTTCACAAGCTTTTCTTCCCATAACGGCCAGTCGTTCACTTCAACCCACACATACGAACCGCGAGTATAAGGACCTTGAATGCCGCGTGCTTTACCCAGGAAAAGCTGGTATTCGCCATGATCTCCATCGAAACGAGCAAGCGTCATATTCCCGCCTTTAATCTCGCCTTCATGCGTTCCAGGGGAATGGTCATCGAATAGAAAATGTTTGCGAAGCTTCGGCTGATTCTCGACCGATAACGACACCGGGAAGTTGCCGCAATGGAATAGAAGCTCTCCGTTCGCATTCTCGGGATGGCGAACCGTTAGATCCGCGAAGAAGGTCGGGTGCTGATTCATGGTTGCAGCCTGCACCATGACAGAAGTAATCGCTCCGTGAATATCGGTCTCGCAAGTGACTGGAATTTGCTCGTCCGTTAGAATCGCATTAGCTAGACAAGGCATGATTCCCATGGCGTCCTGGAGCGACGACCAGCATTGAATCGCAATAGCCGAGCTGCCCGTTCTTTTCGCATAATTTTTCATTGCTACTTTCAAAGCCGCTATCCTTCTCACATCTGCCTCAGTCACTTCTGACCAATCCAGCTTTTCTTTTATATAATCCATACATGCTGCAAGCTCAGAGCTATTGCCTTTCTCGATCCGTTTCGTTTCCGATTGAATGTCCACGAGCGTAATCGGATGAATCTCGATGCCGAACCGCTCTAACAATTCTCCCTCATTGCACATCATCGTCCAAAAGGATGCCGGGCGCGGCCCGATCTGCAAAATACGCAGCTTCCTAAATTGCTTCACCACATTCGATGCGGCAATGAAGTTCGTAAACCCACGCTGAAATACGGGATCATCCACTCGTGTATTCGTTACATATGTGAATGGAACGTTGAAACGGCGGAGCACTTTGCCCGTTGCGAACAGTCCGCACTGTGTATCTCGAAGCCTCATTCCGTCCTCTAGAGGCGATTCATCTCTTGGCCCCCACAGCAATACCGGCTTGCCCAGCGCTTTGCCTACTCTAGCAACTGTATCTTCTGTGCCGAAATTGCAATGCGGGAAAATAACGGCATCTACTTTTTCTTGTTTAAAGCGGTCAATGATCAGATCTGCATTAATATTGTCGTCGTACAGCAAGCCCTCCTGATTGATCCCTTCAAGGTCGACGATATCGATGTCCATACCGAAGCTTTCGATCTTCTGTTTGATCAACACCTTATACTTGTAGGCATYCTCTGCGCTGAATACAAAACGTCTTGTCGGCGCATAGCCCAGCTTAAGTTTCTCCACTGCTGCACTCTCCTTAAAATAACTTAACCAATAATGAAATATGACTAATTAGTTAAATAAAGTTTAGTTAAAGATCATTAACTACAAACTAAATTTATCATCATTCTGTTATATGGTCAACGAGTTTAATTGATTTTTAGTGAAAATTTTAGTCATATCACTAAATAGTTTAGTTAAATCAAGTCGTTATATTGCTTAACCGAACACTTTCGTGTAAACTAAACTGAACTAAACACATCCGTTAATTTGATGATTGGAGATAGATTGCTATGAAGATGGAGGACATCGCTAAGCTTGCAGGCGTATCGAAAGCAGCTGTATCGCTTGCTTTGAACGGCAAACACGGAATAAGCGAAGAAACGCGCGAGCGTATTATGCAAATTGCGGAGGAACACGGCTATAAACATAAAGCCAAATCTGCGGAAGCAGACCCTGCTCAGCATGCCTTAACTTTCTTGGCCTTTGCCAACTCAGGAATCGTGCTTGAGGAGTACTATCAGCAGCCCTTCTTTCGCGAGCTCATTCACTTTATCGAGGAGAGATGCCGGCAAAGCGGCTTCTCGCTTATCTACACTTCCGTGGAACAAGAGCAATATATGGACAAAATCAAAGCATTGGAGGACGAGAAGAGAAGTGACGGAGTGATCCTGCTCGGAACCAATCTGAATCAACCCCAAATAGCTGCGATCGCTGAAGGCCTTTCCATTCCGCTTGTCGTTCTGGATAACTGCTTCGAGACGCTTCCTGTCCATTTTGTCAGCATTAATAATGTGATGGGGGCTTATCAAGCGGGCTTGCACCTATGCGAGCAAGGTCATACAAATATCGGTTATATCGCATCCAATGTACGGATACAAAATTTCGATGAGAGAAAGAAGGGGTTCGACGACGCCCTGAGAGAGAGAGGGCTTAACGTTAATGACCCGTGCATCTTCTCCGTTGCTCCGACGATTCTCTCATCGCAAGAGGCGCTGCAGCAGCAGCTTACATCTTATTTAGCCGCTGGCAATCCGCTGCCGACTGCCTTCTTCTGCGAATGCC